>JAIRRL010000174.1 GCA_031255985.1 Gracilibacteraceae bacterium | reverse complement strand
GGGACGGCGTTCGCCCGCCGGTCTGTCCCCCGGTGGTCTATCGCCGTAGGGACGGCGCTCACCCGCCGGTCTGTCGCCCGGCGGTCTATCGCTGTAAGGACGGCGCTCGCCCACCGGTCTGTCTCCCGGTCGCCGTTCCCGCTGCCCGGCCTGACCTTGACTTTGGCCCGGCGGCCTATCGCCGTAGGGACGGCGTTCGCCCGCCGGTCTGTCCCCCGCCGGTCTATCGCTGTAAGGACGGCGTTCACCCATCGGTCTGTCTCCCGGTGGTCTATCGCCATAGGGACGGCGTTCGCCCACCGGTCTGTCTCCCGGTGGCCTATCGCCATAGGGACGGCGCTCGCCTGCCGGTCCGTCTCCAGGTGGCCGGCCGTCGCCCGGCCGGCGTTCCCGCTGCCCGGTCTGGCTTTGCCCCTGGCCCTGAGCGCCGCCCTGACCGGATTGGCCTGGCAGCGGCGGCCGGGGCCTAGACCGCTGATCCTGGCCCGCGCCGTATCCGCCCGCCGGCCTCTCGCCAGTGGGGCGGCGCTCACCCGCCGGTCTGTCTCCCGCCGGCCGGCTGTCGCCCGGCCGGCGTTCCCGCTGTCCCTGGCCTTGTTCCTGAGCCGCCGCCCCGGCCTGGCCTTGTCCCTGGCCCGCCTGGCTGCTCTGGCTTACCTGATCCGGCCCCGCTTGTCCCTGACCGGGTTGTGCTTGACCGGGTTGTCCCTGACCGGGTTGCGCTTGACCGGGTTGTCCTTGCCCGGGCTGTCTTTGCCCGGTCTGTCCGGCCTGTTTTTCGTCCTTCTTTTGGGGGGAGGACGGAGTTCGCGCGTTCCGCCCCCTGATTTTGGCCAGATCTTCCGCGCTGACCATATTAAAGTTTGATTTTACACTGATGCCCAATTTGGTCATGCGCTCGATTAATTCCTTGCTTGAGATATTCATCTCTTTAGCTAATTCATGTACTCTCATCCCGGTTTCACCTCCCTCAACAAAATCCGAAAGGATATCCCATCAACTCCTTGCTTTAATTATAGCTCGCGCAAACCCTTCATCCAGGATGAGCAGCACCGCCAGCGGCGACATGCCGACCGCCGCTCCCAGTTCCGCCTTGCTCCCCTCGACCATGAGCGGTATACCGGCGTCTCGCGTCCAAAACTCGTATTTTTTCAATACTTTAGGCGCATCGGCCGCCACAACCAGCAAAGAACCCCGGCGTTTTTTCAGTAAGGCTTCCGTTCCGCTGCCGCCGCCGGTTATTTTTCCGGCTTTACGCGCCAAACCCAGAAGAGAAGCTACTTTTGCGTTCACGACTTGATCAGTTCCTCCAATTCCCGCAGCAGGCCGCCGGAAATATCTTGTCCGAAAATTTTGACAAATCTTTTCTTTTTCACCGCTGCCGTCACACAGGTTCCGTCGCGGCAGACATAGGCCCCCCTGCCGTTGCGCTTACCGGTTCCGTCGTAGACAAGAGCGCCGGTTTCCGCTAGTACTACGCGCAACAACTCCGCTTTCGGGCGCATGGCCTGGCAGGCGACGCACATGCGCAAGGGCGTTTTTTTCACTTTTGTCATCGCGCCTCATCCCATCCGTCGTTTCTTTCCCCGCCTTCCGCTCCTTCGCCCTCGCCGCCGGCTTCGCTCTTTTTCGCCGTATCGTACTCATCCCCGTAAACTTCCTGGTACTGTTCGGCGTAATCCCACTCGGCGTTCTCGCCCCCCGGTCCGTCCTCGCCGCCGGACTCGTCCTCGTAATAATAATCCTCTTCCTCGTCCCGTTCATCGTACTGATTGCCGAAAAGCCCCTGGGCGGCGGCTTGCGACTCGCTTTTTATATCTATCTTCCAACCGGTCAGCTTGGCCGCCAGCCGCGCGTTCTGGCCTTCTTTGCCGATAGCCAGCGAAAGCTGATAGTCCGGCACCACGACCACCGCCATTTTTTCCTTGAAATATGGATAAACCTCCGTCACCTTGGCCGGGGATAAAGCGTTGGCCACAAATTCCACCGGATCGTCCACCCATTGGATGATGTCCATTTTTTCGCCGCGCAGCTCGTCCACGATGGTTTGGATCCGGCCGCGTTTCGCCCCGACGCAGGCGCCGATCGCGTCAACATTTTCGTCCCGCGAATAAACGGCGATTTTCGTGCGCGAACCGGCTTCCCGCACCGCGTTTTTGATCTCGATCACGCCGTCGTGGATTTCCGGCACTTCCAGCTCAAAGAGACGGCGCACCAGGCCGGGATGCGTGCGGGAAAGGAAAATCTGCGGCCCGCGCGAAGTTTTTTTCACTTCCACCACATAAGCGCGGATGCGCTCGAAGGGCTGAAAAATCTCGCCGGGCGACTGCTCGGCCAGCGTCATGCACGCCTCGACCTTACCGAGGTCAATGACGGCGTTTTTCTGTTCATAACGCTGGAAGACGCCGGTGACGATATCGCCTTCCTTGCCGATATAGTCATCGTAGATCATACCCCGCTCCGCTTCCCGGATGCGCTGCACCACCACCTGTTTCGCCGTTTGGGCGGCGATGCGACCGAAATCGCGCGGCGTTACCTCAAATTCCACCGTATCGTCCAATTGATAATCCGGTCTTATTTTGCGGGCCTCCGCCAGAGAAATCTGCTGGCGCTCATCCTCCGCCTTCTCCACGACTGTTTTACAGGAAAAAACTTTTATTTCCCCGGTAGTTCTGTCGATATTTGTGCGCACATTTTGCAGTAAGGAAAAATTTTTGCGATAGGCGGAAATCAGGGCCGCCTCAATAGCCTCGAACAGAACATCAACCGACACTCCTTTCTCTCTTTCCAAATCACGCAGCGCTTCAATGAACTCCATGTTCACGCTTCATTCCTCCCCTTCGTTGGCGCCGTCCCGCCCCATATAGGTCAGATGGGCTCTTTCCATCAGCGCGAGCGGCACGGTGATTCGTTCTTCTTCATAAACAAGCGTCACGCCTTCGTCTCCGTATGCCGTGAGTATTCCGGAAAACCGCGTATAGCCCGCAAAAGGCTCCTGGGTGTAAACGCTGACCATGTGGCCGATATAACGGCGAAAATCATCTTCTTCCACAAGCGGTCTCTCCACGCCCGGAGAAGAAACCTCCAGCACAAACGATTGCCGGATCAGGTTTTCCCGGTCCAGCAGCGCGCTCAGGCCGCGGCTGACTTGCGCGCAGTCGTCAAGATCAACGCCCCCTTCTTTGTCGATCGTCACCCGTAAAGTCCATTGATTCCCGTCAGGCAGAAATTCCACCCCGGCGACTGCCGCCGCCGCCGCCGCCGCGACCGGTTCGGCCATCGACCTGACCCGGCGGCATATGGCCGCCCTGTCCGGCGGCCGCGTTTTTCTGGTTTTTGCCGTCATCGCCCTTGCTACTCCGTTGTACAAATGAAAGAGTGGGGATTTCCCCACTCAGACTCCGCAACATTCCCCTGCCGCCTTGGCGCAAATCGCTGCCGGTCTGGCCGGCGGCTCTTTGATATTATATCATGCCGGTTTGCCTGGCGCAAGCCTAATAAACCTGAATTCCCGAAAGATTTACCCCGATCTATTGAAAAAGAGGGGATTTTCTGCTATAGTTGGCGTGACGCATATTCATAACGGGGACGGAGGAAAAAACATGCCGGCTGTAGTATTGATCGGGGCGCAATGGGGAGACGAAGGCAAAGGCAAAACAACTGATTTTCTGGCGGAACAATCGCAGGTGATCGCGCGTTATCAGGGCGGCAATAACGCGGGGCATACGATAGTGCTGGGGACGGAAGTTTATAAACTGCATTTGGCGCCGTCAGGCATTTTTTATCCGGACAAACTTTGCGTGATCGCGGGCGGCGTGGTTCTTGACCCGGCCGTCCTGCTGCAGGAGCTTGATGATTTGCGTCAGCGGGGCGTATCGATCGCGAATCTGCGCATCAGCGCGAACGCGCATATCATAATGCCCTATCATCGCCTGCTGGACGAACTGGAAGAAAATGAGCGGGGAGCGGACAAAATAGGCACCACCGGTCGGGGCATCGGACCGGCTTATCGCGACAAAATCAGCCGCTCAGGGATTCGGATGCAGGATTTGCTGGAACCGGAGGCGCTGACGGCGAAAATCCGGAGTAATTTAGCGGAGAAAAACCTGCTCCTTACTAAAATTTACGGCCGGCCGCCGCTTGACCCGGAAGCGGTCAGCGCGGAATACCGGGAATACGGCGCCCGGCTGGCGCCTTATGTCGCGGATACCGCCCTTCTGCTCAATGAACGGCTGAACCGGGGCGAGCGCGTTTTGTTTGAGGGGGCGCAAGGCGTCATGTTGGATCTGGATCACGGCACCTATCCTTTCGTCACCTCGTCTAACCCTGTGGCCGGCGGGGCCTGCACGGGAGCCGGCGTGGGGCCGATGTGCATCGACGCGGTGGTCGGGGTGATTAAAGCCTATACGACGCGCGTTGGGGCCGGGCCTTTTCCGACGGAACTCGCCGATGAAACAGGCGAGCAGCTGCGGCAGCGGGGCGGCGAGTACGGGGCCACGACCGGGCGGGCGCGGCGCTGCGGCTGGCTGGACGCGGTGGCGGCGCGTTACGCGGTCAGAATCAGCGGAATATCCAGCCTGACCATGATGAAACTGGACGTGCTGTCCGGGATCGGCCCGCTGAAAATATGCGTCGGCTACCGGACGGCGGACGGAACAGTGTTGAAAGACTTTCCCTTAAGCGCCCGTCTTTTGAGCCAAATAACCCCCGTATATGAGGAAATGCGCGGCTGGGACGAGGCGCTGGACGGCATAAAAGAATTTGACCGGCTGCCCGCCGCGGCGCGGGATTATGTCCGGCGGGCGGAGGACTTGATCGGCGCGCGGGCGGCGCTGCTTTCGGTGGGACCGGAACGGGAACAGACCATAGTGCGGGGCGGCGTATTCCCATAAGGTAATTAATTCCATATTAAAGGGGTATTTTTTTGGACGATGAAAAGAAATTCGCTGTATTGATCGACGCGGATAACATTTCTGAGCGTTACATTAAATTTATTTTGGACGAAATATCCAATGAGGGCGTGGCCACCTACAAGCGCATCTACGGCGACTGGACCACGCCGAATCTAAAAAACTGGAAAGCGGCGCTTATTGACAATTCCATCCTCCCGTTCCAGCAGTTTGCCTATACAAGCGGCAAGAACGCCACTGATTCCGCCATGATAATCGACGCCATGGATATTTTTTATTCCGGCCGCGTGAACGGGTTTTGCATAGTTTCCTCGGACAGCGACTTCACCCGCTTGGCCGCGCGGCTGCGGGAGGGCGGCATGATCGTCATCGGCATGGGGGAAAGCAAGACGCCCAAATCTTTTATCTCCGCCTGCAACCGTTTTAAGTATCTTGACATTTTAGCGACAGAATCCGCCAAGGCCGATATTGAGGAAAAACAGGCGGAAAGCAAAAACGTCGTCCGGCTTAAAACGGACGCGGACAAAGCCGGGCTGAACTCCACGGCGGCCAAATCGGCGGTCAGCAAATCGGCGGCGAGCAAACGCACAATCAAGACGGCTATTTTATCCATTACGGCGGAGAATTCCGACGACAACGGCTGGCTCAATATAGGGGAGCTGGGCAATAAGCTGGTCAAGCGTTATCCGGATTTCGACGTGCGGAATTTTAATTTTTCCAAGCTGTCGATGTTCGTGCAGTCGCTGGACTATCTGGTGACCAAAAAAGTGCAGAATGGGGTTTATATTAAAATAAGGGAAGGATAGACATGGAAAAATTCATTCCGTATGAAAAGCTGTCAAAAAAACAGCAGCGGGAGCGGGACAAAGCGCAGCGGCTGAGTTGGGGCGCTTTGCGGCCGGTGACGCGGAAGCCGCCCCGCCCGCAAGCTTATCAGAGACACAAAATCAAAGCCCGGCAGTGGCGCGACGCGCTGCCGGGCTTTGATTTTAAGCTGTTCGTCAAAACAGCGTGAGTTGGTTGCTTTCCGGAAGGCCAGCCAGAGAACCGTGCCGGCGCAGCGTCTCAACGACGGACTGGGGAACGCCGCGCAAGAGAAAATCCTCAACGCAGTTTATTTTTCCGGCGGAGCGAGAATCAGCCAGTTGCTGGGCGGCGGCGGCGCCGATGCCTTTCAGCGCGGTGAAAGGCGGCAATATGCCCGTGCCCGTGACGAGAAAGCGGCTCGGATGCGATTCGTTGATGTCCACGCGGCGCAAAGCGATTCCGCGCGCGTACATTTCCACAGCCAGTTCCAGAATCGCGCGCAAGTTTTTATCCCGCTGGGTAGTCTCCCACTTTTTTTCCTCTATCAGCGTTATGGCCGCCAGGCAGGCTTCCCGCCCGCCCGCGATGATATCGGCGTCGAATTCGTCGGCTCGCACCGTAAAGAAACTGACATAAAAAGCTTCCGGATAATATACTTTGAACCAGGCGATGCGCATGGCCATGGTCACATAGGCCACCGCGTGAGCCTTGGGGAACATATATTTTATTTTGCGGCAGGAATCGGCGTACCAGGACGGCGCGCCCGCGGCCTGAATGGCTTTTTCCCATTCCTCCGTCACGCCCTTGCCTTTGCGGACGCTTTCCATGATGGCAAAAGCCAAGGACGGCGCCATGCCCCGGCTCATCAGGTAAGTCATGATATCATCGCGGCAGGCGATGATTTGCTCAATTCCCGCCGTGCCGGCCCGCACCAGATCCTGGGCGTTGCCGCGCCAGACGTTGGTGCCGTGCGACAATCCGGAGATGCGCACCAGATGAGAAAAATTGCGCGGCCTTATATCCGCGAGAATTTGGCGCGAAAGATCTGTGCCGAATTCCGGGATGCCCAGCGTGCCTGTGACCGAGCCGATTTCCTCCGGTGAAACCGCAAGCGCTTCCGTGCCGGAAAAAAGGGATAATGTCCGCTCGTCGTCAAGGGGGACGGTTTTCACGTCCACTCCCGTTAAATCCTCCAGCAAGCGGATGACCGTCGGGTCGTCATGACCGAGCAGATCCAGTTTAACGAGACTGTCATGCAGATAATCATATTCAAAATGCGTCGTCACCGTACCGGTTTTAGTATCGTTGGCGGGATACTGCAAGGGGGTGAATTCATGAATATCAGCGTCCTTGGGCAGGATCAACAGTCCCCCCGGATGCTGTCCGGTCGTCCGCTTGACGCCGACGCAGCCCTGTATCAGACGGCGCCGTTCCGCTGCGCTGAACGTTTCTCCGTGTTCCTCCGCGTATTTCAGGCAATATCCGCCCGCTGACTTTTTCGCTATCGTGGCGATGGTGCCGGCGCGAAAAATATTTTCCCCGCCGAAAAATTCCTCGACGAATTTATGGGCGCGGGCCTGATAATCACCGGAAAAATTCAGGTCGATATCCGGCACTTTTTCGCCGGCAAAACCGAGAAAAGTTTCAAAGGGAATATCGTGACCGTCTTTTATCAGCGCGGTTGAACACAAAGGGCAGTCCTTATCCGCCAGATCAACCCCGGAGCCGGCGCTGCCGTCCGTGACGAATTCCGAGTAGCGGCAGCCGGGGTTGGGGCAGCGGTAATGAGGCGGAAGCGGATTCACCTCCGTGATCCCGGTCAGAGTAGCCGCCAGGGAAGAACCGACCGAGCCGCGCGAACCCACGAGATAGCCGTCCTCATTGGATTTTTTTACCAGCAGATGGGCAATATAATAAAGAACGGCATAACCGCTGTCTACGATCGCGCCCAATTCTTTTGCCAGCCGCTCCGCCACAATGGCCGGCAGCGGCTCGCCGTAGAGGGAATGGGCTGTTTGCGCCGCCAGGGCCTGGATTTTCTCCGCCGCCTGGGGAATATGCGGTATGTGCAGACGGGAGGGGAAAGGCGCCATTTTTTCCACTTGGGCGGCCAGGGCGCGGGTATTTGTCACCACGACGCGATAAGCGGTTTCCTCTCCCAGATAAGCGAATTCGGCCAGCATTTCCTCTGTCGAGCGCAGAAAAAGGGGCGCTTGATTGTCGGCGTCCTCAAAGCCTTTGGCCGCCATGATGATGCGGCGGTACACCTCGTCCTCCGGTTCCAGAAAATGCACGTCGCAGGTAGCGACGACCGGCAGACCGAGTTCATCTCCCAAGGCTACAATGGCGCGGTTTAAGTCGCGCAGGGCTTCCTCGTCCGCTACCCGTCCCTCTCGCACAAGGAAATTATTGTTTGCTATGGGCTGGATTTCCAAATAATCGTAAAAAGAAGCGACAGCCCGCAGTTCTTCCGCCGGCGCGCCGCGGAGAACCGCCTGATAAACCTCGCCCGCCTCGCAAGCCGAGCCGATCAGCAGTCCTTCCCGGTGGGCGGCCAGAAATTCCCGCGGCAGGCGGGGGCGGCGGTAAAAATATTGCAAATGGGAAGCCGTCACGATCCGGTACAGGTTTTTTAACCCGGCCGCGTTTCGCGCCAGCAGGATAATATGGATATTCGGCATCTTTTCATTGAGGATGCCGTTGGTGTAATGAGCAAAAGGCTGATTGAGCAGATAGCCTTCCATGCCGAAGATCACCTTGATTTTGCCCCCGGTCGCCGCCGCTTCCGCCGCCGCTTCCGGAAAAGCCTGCACGACGCCGTGATCGGTGATGGCGACGGCCTCATGTCCCCACTCGGCGGCGCGGCGGACGAGAGCCTTCGGCGCCGACATCCCGTCCATGTCGGACATCCGGGTATGGAGATGCAGTTCGACCCGTTTTTCCGCCGCCAGATCAAGTCTAAGGGCAGGGGGGGGGATTGACATGATATCTTTTGCCATCATTGTTAATTCATTGGTGTATTTGTCTGTTATCACCTCGCCGCGCAGGCGGTACCAGAGACCCTCGTCCAGCGGCTGCTTTGCGTTTTTTGCTTCCAGGTAGAATTTCACGTCAAGCGAGTTGGTATGGTCGCTGACGTCGCAGGTGACTAAACGCCGGCCGGTTTTGAATTCCTTCTCATTTAAGTTGAAAACATATCCCTCGACGACAGTCGTTCGTTCTTCTTCTTTGATTTCCCGGAGCGGGACGGCGGGGGAACGAATAGGGCCGCCTATGAGTACGGTACCCGCGCTTTTTTTCCTGGTCGCGTTTTTTTCCTGGCGGCGGCGAACTTGTTCCGCGTATTTTTCTTCTTCTTTGGCGAATTCCGCTTGCGCCGCCGTCAGCGAGGCCGCCGCCTCTGTTGTTTTCTTCTGTTCGCTCCATATGACTTCCACCGCGACCGGCTGGCAGGAGACGGTCAAAATCTCGGCGCAGAACTTTCTTTCTGCCGGCGGCACGGCGTCCGCCGCCAGCAAGTAAATCCGGCTTCTGTTTTCCCGGGCCGACAATTCCAGCCGCTCCAGCCACAGCATCTCCGAATAAGGCGTGAGACGTTCCCGCGCTTCCGGGGTCAAAGTCGAGAATAAGGCTGTTTCCGCAAATTTAATCGTCATCGTTTCAGTTTCCTTCCATAATCAGCCGGATCCGGGCGACCGTCTCGGTCAAGGGAATAAACTCAATGGCGCCCGTGCGGCGCAGTTTCAATTCCGCCGTCTTTTGCGCCAGCGTTTGGGCGCTGATAACCAGGCGGAGGGGAAACCCGATCAAATCGGCGTCCTTGAATTTAACTCCCACCCGCTCGGCCCGGTCGTCCAGAACAGTTTCCACCCCGGCTTTTTCCAGTTCGGCCTGAAGGGCGGCCGCCGCCGTCATAACCGCTTCGTCTTTCACGTTGGCGGGGATAAGGACGCAATGATAAGGGGCGATGGCCAGGGGCCAAACGATTCCGTCCCCGTCGCCGTATTGCTCGGCTACCGCCGCCATTGTCCGGCTGACGCCGATGCCGTAACAGCCCATGTAAAAGGGGAGCGACTTGCCTGCCTCGTTTAAAAAACGGGCGGCAAGGGCTTCGCTGTATTTTTGCCCTAAATTGAATACCTGGCCGACTTCAATCCCGCGCGCCCCGCGCAAAGGGGCGCCGCAGCGCGGACAAGGCTCGCCCGCCTGAGCCAGGCGCAGATCGGCCGTCAAGGTCAGGGGAAAATCCCGCCCCGGCGTTACATCCCGCCAATGGGCGTCCGGTTGGTTAGCGCCGCAAACAAAGGGGAGGGGAACGGCGGCTTCGCTGTCCACAGCCAGACGGGCGCCCGCCGGCAGGCCGACCGGTCCGACCGAACCGGGCGCGCAAGCCAGCAATGCCGTTACTTCGTCTTCTTCGGCCAGGCGCAAATCCAGAAAAGGGCCGAGAAGATTGTTGATCTTGACTTCGTTCGCCGTCCGGTCGCCGCGAACCACGACGGCCAAATACTGGCCGTCGCCCTTGTATATGAGGGTTTTGAGCAGCCGGGCCGGAGGAAGAGCGAGCAGAGCGGCGACTTCCTCGATGGTGCGCGCGCCCGGCGTGGCGAGTAAGGAAGGCGGCGGAGCCGAGGGGGACGGGGCGCCGAGGGCGGGCGGCGGGGCGCATTCCGCTTTTTCCGTGTTGGCCGCGTAAGCGCAGTCCGGGCAGAAAACAACTTCCGCTTCCCCGGCGTCGGTCAGAGCCATGAATTCATGCGTGCCGCCGCTGCCGCCGATAGCGCCGGCGTCGGCTTCCACCGCCCGGAAAACCAGGCCGCAGCGGCGAAAAATCGCTTCATAGGCGGCGTACATCCGGTCATAGCTTTCCCGCGCCTCCGCCGGCGAACGGTCAAAAGAATATAAATCCATCATGATGAATTCCCGGCCCCGCATCAGGCCAAACCGCGGCCGCCGTTCGTCGCGGTATTTGTTTTGAATCTGATACAGTCGGAGCGGTAATTGCTTATATGAGCGCACGTCGCCTTTTACCAGCTCCGTTATGATTTCCTCATGCGTCGGGCCGAGGCAAAAATCCCGCCCGTGCCTGTCCCGCAGACGAAACATCTCCGGCCCGTACAGTTCCCAGCGCCCGGTTGTTTGCCATAACTCCGCCGGCTGTATTACGGGCATCATGATCTCCTGGCCGCCGGCGGCGTTCATTTCCTCGCGCGTAATTTGTTCTATTTTACGGATAACGCGCCAGCCCAGCGGCAAATAAGTGTATACCCCCGCGGTGGATTTGCGGATAAACCCGGCGCGCAGCAGCAGCTTATGGCTGGCGATTTCCGCTTCCGCGGGCGCTTCCCGCAAAGTAGGCGCGAGCAACCGGCTCATTTTCATAATGTAGATCGTCCTTTCTTTGAAATAGCGCTACTTTATTGTACATCCGTCCGCTGGTTTTTTCAATGCGGTTTATCACGTTTGACGGCTGCGCGGCGATTAAAAAAGTCTTGACGGGGGGATCGCGTGGATATCGATTTCGCATATGTAAATATTTCGTAAGTATAAGGGTATGACTGGCAGGGATTTAAGTTTTTTGGGATTGGCGTACGCTAACCTAAAAAACGAAAAAAACGGTAAAAATGTTTTGACAGGGGACATTTTTTTGTGTATACTTGACATTGCCGCTTGACAACGGGCGATTAGCTCAGTTGGGAGAGCGCCTGCCTTACAAGCAGGAGGTCGGCAGTTCGAGCCTGTCATTGCCCACCAAATTCCATAATGGCCCCGTGGTGTAGTGGTTAACATGCCTGCCTGTCACGCAGGAGATCGTCGGTTCAAGTCCGATCGGGGTCGCCAGCAAAATGCCTCGGTAGCTCAGTTGGCAGAGCAGTGGACTGAAAATCCACGTGTCGGCAGTTCGATTCTGCCCTGAGGCACCATAGTATTGCGGGTGTAACTCAGTGGTAGAGTGTCACCTTGCCAAGGTGAAAGTCGCGAGTTCAAATCTCGTCACCCGCTCCAAAATCTTGAGCGCTTGCGGCGCCGCCGAATGGAAAAGGCAAGCCGGCGAGCGTTGTTTTCGTGGCGGCATAGCCAAGCGGCTAAGGCAGAGGTCTGCAAAACCTCTATTCCCCAGTTCGAATCTGGGTGCCGCCTCCAATTTACAGGCCGAAGTGGCGGAATTGGCAGACGCACGGGACTTAAAATCCCGCGGGGATAAACCCCCGTACCGGTTCGATTCCGGTCTTCGGCACCATATTCGCCGTAGCGCGTTTCACGGGTTTGTAGCTCAGTTGGTTAGAGCACCACGTTGACATCGTGGGGGTCGTTGGTTCGAGTCCAATCAAACCCACCATAAAGCCTTTATTCAAACACCCGCCAAATATTTGGCGGGTGTTTTTTGCCGCCGTCGCTTAGACCGCGTCCCAGGAGCCGAAGCGGAATAGGCGCGGAGCGGCGGCGCGTTTTGCCGGGCAGCCATATTCCTTCAGGTTGCCCTGAAAAATAACGCGGCTTTTTATTCTCATCAAATCCTGTGGGCTGACGAGGCCCCGCGGTTTCCCCAGATCGCTCACGCCGATTTTGTGCAGAACATGGTATACGAATTCGGAGCAGAAAAAGCGCATGCCGGCCATACGGCTCCATCCCCACAGGTTTCCAGCCAGGCCGAGATAATTGTACCCGTACATATGACCGTCCAGCAGGAACGATTCTATCAGAGCGACCGCGCTTTTATATTGCGCGGCGGATACGGTTATTTCAAGCACTACTCCTGGCAGTTCAGAATATGGCCGGTAAAGCGCGTCGCCGATCCTTTCCCGTTTGAAACAGCCGACAAACGGATTATGCGCGCGCCGCCTCCCGAAGCTGAACATGTATTCCAGCCGCGCGTCCAACGCCAGCGCCGCGTGAGTGTACTCGACGCCTTTCAGAAAGCGGATAGTTTTTGAAAGCGCCGTCGAGCTTCTTGACAGCACGACGTATAGATGCTTTGCCGTTGATGAATCTCCAGTCACGCGCAATCCCCTCCAATATATTCATGACATGTATTTTACACCTTTTACCTCGCTTTGACAATTTAACACAAATTAAAAAAAGATTTCAAATTAATTAAAATTGTAGTCGCTAAAATATTGGGATTGCGGCGTGAGAATGGAAAGTGACGGGAGATGACGGAATGTGAAGGAAAATAATGGAAATATGACAAGAAAACATGATGAAAAAGCGGAGCAATCCGGCAGTTGTCACCGCCGGCGGCGCTTTTGCTCCGCCGCCTTGAAATTATACAGCGGTTTAATTCTTGCCGTTATTTCAGCCGTCGGTTCTATCTGGGCGATGATTTCGTCAATCGGTTTGTAGGCCATCGGCGATTCGTCCAGCGTTTCCGGCAGGACGCAGGTGGAGTAGACGCCGCGCATTTCTTCCTGATATTGCTCCATCGACAATTCATGCAGGGCTTTGCTGCGGCTCATCAGGCGTCCCGCTCCGTGCGGCGCGGAAAAATTCCAATCGGGGTTTCCCTTGCCGACGCAAATTAAACTTCCGTCGCGCATATTGATGGGAATGAGCAGTTTTTCGCCGGTTTTTGCCGATACCGAACCCTTGCGCAGGATCATCGCATCGGTGTCGATGTAATTGTGGATGGTCGTGAATTCCTCCGCGGCGGCAAGCCGCATCCCGACCAGGATGGCGTCGATCATCGCTTTGCGGTTCAAGACGGCGAACCGCTGCATGATCTTCATATCGTGAATATAATCATCAAACAGACTGCCTGTGACATAAGCGAGATCTTTTGGCACGGCGGCCGTAATTTGCGATTTTAACTGGTTCATCGTCGCCTGGATTTCTTTTTGCCGGCCTTCCGCTTTCAGTCTTGCGACGACTTCCTCCCAATGAAGCTGTACGCCGCCGCATAAGGCTTTATACCCCTCGGCCTGGTAATAGTCCGCGACTTCGCAGCCTAAGTGGCGGCTGCCGGAATGGGCGACGATATAAAGTTCGCCGCTCTCGGCCTGGGCGACTTCGATAAAATGATTGCCGCCGCCGAGAGTGCCGATGCTCTTGTAGGCCCTGTTAAGGTTTACGCGCTTGGCGCAGCGGAGGTCGGACAAGTCGATGTCGCCGGCGTATTTGTGCGGGGTTTCCCGGATGTCAAAACCGGAGGGGACGTGTTTGCGGATAACTTCGTCCAGCCGCTGGAAATCAATAGTCCCGGCGTCCAGCCGCACTGTTTCCATGCCGCAGCCGATATCCACGCCGACCATGCCGGGGACAATCTTATCGGTGATAGTCATCGTTGTGCCGATGGTACAGCCTTTGCCGGCGTGAACATCTGGCATGATGCGGATTTTGCAGTCCGCGAACGCTTCCTGGTCGCAGACCAGTTTGATCTGTTCCGCCGCCTTTTCCTCCAGGTAGGGAGTGAAGCAGAGGGCGGAATTGCGCTGGCCGGTTATCTTAATCATTTCATTGCGCTCCTTTATTTTTTGGCATTACATGGATATATTATGAGAGTATGGACGTTGTATGAGCGCCGCCGGGCCGGAAAACCGGCGGTCGCGCCGTCTGATCCATATTATACCTGGATTCAAGGCGGAAGGGAAGAAAATTTTGGGATTTTGAATAAATTCAAAAAACTTACCGTACCTGTAAAAAACCTCTTGACAAACATGACGGTACCGTCTATAATTTATTATAACGGTACCGTCATATCATAGCGGAGGTGTTTTTTATGAACAATGGACTTTACGAAAAACTGGCGCTGCTGCAGTGGTTGCTGCATAAACAGCAGCTACGCGGCTGGGCGGCCGGCGGCCCGATGGCCAATACGGTCAGGGGGCAGGGGAGAATCCTCGCCGTGTTGAAGCTGCGGGACGGCGTGAGTACGAAGGATTTGTCCTACTTGTTGGGAGTGGCGGTTTCCTCTTTGAACGAACTGCTCTCCAAATTGGAAAAAAATGGGTACATCAGCCGCGAACCCTCAGAGCAGGACAAGCGCGTGATGCTCGTCTGGCTGACGGAGAAGGGCCGTGAGGCGGAACAGCCTGAGACGGTGGATTTCGAGGGGATTTTTTCCTGTCTGACCAGCGAGGAACAGGAAACCCTGGGCGGCTATCTCGACCGCGTCGCCGACTCCCTGCGGCAAACTCTCGGTTTTGACGATGAGGAAGAGATGGAGCGCTTGCAAACGGTGCTTGACCATTTCGGCGGCGCGATAGGCGGAGGCTTGCACGGCGCTTTTCACAGGCATTTTGGCGCTATGCACGATCATAGGCGCGGCGGCCGGCGTTTCCGGCGCGTATTTGAACAAAGGCGGCGCGACTGGCGCTGAGACAAGCGCAAAACGCCGCTGCAAGGCAAAACGGGGGGCTGTAATCATGATGAGTTTATCGCCGTCAAACGAGCATTACATCAAGGCTATTGATGAATTGGATCCGGACGGAAACGGCGCGCGGATTTCCGATATAGCCGCTTTGCTCGGCGTCAAAAAACCCAGCGCCAGCCGGGCGGTCAAATTTTTGCGGCAGAAAAATCTGGTTATCAGACGTGAAAATTTTGCGGTGTCCCTGACGCCGGCCGGCGAAGCCCATGCCGCGCTGATCAAGGAGAAATACAGCACGATCAAGCAGTACTTGGTAGTTACCCTGGGCGTCGGAGAAGAAATCGCCGCCGCGGACGCTTGCGCGATTGAGCATATCGTCAGCCCTGAGATCTTCGCCCGCATGGGCGCGTTGCTCAAAGCGTAAGGCGGCGTAAAACCTCCGTCACGTATTCTTGCGTGCGGACAAAAGAGCGGACGTCCAACCATTCGTCCGGGGTGTGGTACAGGCCCATATCCGGCCCGGTGGCCACTATGTCCATGTCCGGAATGAGCGCGGCGATAACCGAACATTCCAGTCCGGCGTGTACGGCCTGAACGACCGGTTCCCGCCCGCGCAGATCGCGAAAGGTTTCGCACATGAGAGCGCAAAGCGCGCTTCCCGGTTTCGGCGTCCAGGCGGGATAAGCGTCGGCGGGCCGGATGTTTTCCCCGCCGAGTCTGGCCGCCATCTGGGTTATATCGGCGGCGAGGGTTTTTAAGGCCAGTTCCGTATCGGCGCGCAGAGAAACGGTTAATTCGACCGCGCCCAGTTTTGTGCGGATAACGCCGTGGTTGAGGGAGAGGGCCACTAGATCCGGGAAAGCGGCGCTCAGGCGCAGACGGCCCGTCGGCAGCAAGTTAAGTAAATTGATCAGGCGTTCCGCCGCTCCGTCCGGCAGTATGGCGCCGGCGCCGTCCGGCAGACCGAAACCGGCTATATCCGGCAGACTGCCGTCGCGCGTCTCGATACGCAGGCCGGGTTCCCACGGGGCGAACATGGTCTTGACGTCCGCCGCCGCCGTTTCCAGCGCCGCGCGTGTTTGCTCGCTCGCCGCCGCCGGCAGGCAAAGCGCGGCTGTACATTCGCGCGGGATGACGTTAGGAGCCGAGCCGCCGCTGATGCCGGCGAGGGTGAAATCCAGTTTTTCTCTTTTCAGGGCGGCCAAAAGCATAGCCATGAGCTTGATCGCGTTGGCGCGCTCCTTGCCGATATCCGAGCCGGAATGGCCGCCTTGGAGACCGAGAATATCTACGTGGAAAAACTTGCTGCCCGGCGGCAGCACCTGGCGAAAAGTGCTGACTTCCATATGAAGGTTGACTCCGCCCGCGGCTCCGATCAGGAAAGTTCCTTCCGGGCAGGCGTCGAGATTTATCAGCCGCCGGCCGGCGATCAAATTCGGATCCAGAATCGCCGCGCCTTTAAGTCCGATTTCCTCCTGGGCCGTGAACAAACATTCCAGCGGCGGATGGACGCATTCGCTGTCGTCCAGCAATGCCAGCATGGAGGCCACCGCCACCCCGTTGTCGGCGCCGAGCGTCGTTCCCCGCGCCCGCAGCCGGTCGCCTTCTACATACAAATCCAGGGGTTCGGTGAGAAAATCGTGCCGAACGCCCGGTTCCGCGGCGCAAACCATATCCGTATGTCCTTGCAGCACCACCGGCGGCAGGTTTTCCGCTCCCGCCCCCCCCGGTTTTCTGATATAAACATTGTGCAGACTGTCGCGATAACGCCATAACTCCCGCTCCGCGGCGAAACTCATCAGATAATCCGCCACCGCTTCCTCATGTCCCGAAGCGCGCGGAATCCCGCTGATCACTTCAAAAAAATGTAAACATCCCTGTTTTCCCATTCCGTCTCCCTCCTGAATAAAAAAACTATGAAAAAAGGCTCTCGTCGAAGGCGAAAGCCACGTTTTTATGGTTGCGGGGGCCGGATTTGAACCGACGACCTCCGGGTTATGAGCCCGACGAGCTACCGCTGCTCTACCCCGCGCTGTCTCTGGAGCCGACGATGGGACTCGAACCCGCAACCTGCTGATTACAAATCAGCTGCTCTACCAATTGAGCTACATCGGCGAACTGACACTGCTACAGTTTAACAAAAAAATCGGCGCTTGTCAACCGCGTGGGCGCTATATTTTTTAACCAAATATTTCCAAAAAAATTGTTCGCGTTCGTCTGTCTGGCCGCCCGCCGGATTTCCCGCCGCCGGCGCGGCCCCGGGACTATTCGGCGGCGTCGCGGGCGAACTCGTCTATAGCGCGGAAGAGAGCCGGCAATAACTCGTCCTCCCGCAATTTGGCCCGCACCCGGCCGCCGGCGAAAAACACGCCCAGGCCGTTTCCGCCCGCCACGCCGAAGTCGGCTTCCCGCGCCTCACCCGGCCCGTTAACGGCGCAACCCATCACCGCTACGCTTAACGGCCGCTTCAAGGCGGGCAGAGTATCCAGCTTCTCTTCTACCCGCGCCGCCAAAGTTTCCACGTCAATGCCGGTGCGGGCGCAAGTCGGGCAGCTAACGACTTCGCGCCGGTTCGCCCGTAATTCCAGCGCGTCAAGAATGGCGCGGGCCACAGGTATTTCCGCCGTGGGGTCGCCCGTCAGGGAAACGCGGATTGTGTCGCCTATGCCTTCCGCCAAAAGCGAGCCGATGCCCACGGCCGACTTCACAACGCCGCCGCGAACCGTGCCGGCCTCCGTCACGCCGAGATGGAGCGGATAATCCGTTTGCGCGGCCAGCAAACGGTAAGCTTCTATCATTAAAGGGACGCGGGACGCTTTGAGGGAAATTTTTATCTGATCAAAATTTTCCGCCGCCAGCAAGTCGATTTGAGCCAGGGCGCTTTCAACCATGCCCTCCGCCGTCGCGCCGCCGCCGCGCGCCGCGATATCTCTTTCCAGCGAACCCGCGTTCACGCCGACGCGGATCGGGATTCCGCCGTCCCGCGCCGCCCGCGCCACCTCGCGCACTCGTTGGCGCGAACCGATGTTGCCCGGATTAAGGCGCAAGCCGTGGACGCCGGCCCTGATCGCGGCAAGAGCCAGGCGGTAATCAAAATGAATGTCGGCGATCAGGGGCAGCGCGCCGTCCCGGCATAACCGGCCGAGCGCCGCCGCCGCGTCCGCGTCCGGCACGGCGACGCGGACGAGCTGGCAGCCGGCGTCCCGTAAAGCGGCGATTTGGGTCAGCGTAGCCGCTAAGTCCCGCGTATCGGTATTGGTCATGGATTGAATGACGATCGGATTTTTCCCGCCGATCGGCACGGAACCCACGCGAATCTCTTTTGTTGGCCGGCGCCGCACCGCGCTCCCTCCTTTTGCGGCCGATTCCTGATTGCATTATACAAACCGCTCCGGCCAATTGCAAGATATTTTGCCTTTCCGTCACGTGATGACATTTATTTCCAGCAACTGCGGGATTAACCGCAGCCGATGATAAATCTTCTGCCGCTGAAAGGATTTTTCCGGCTGGTATAGAATAACCCATGGATATAGTACCGAAAGCGAAGGTTGTTGTTTTGAAAAAAATTCTGCGCGCCTGTGTGGAGTGGCTGGCGCTGTTGCTGGTGGCGCTCCTGCTCACTTTGCTGATCCGCGCCTTTGTGATTGATAACCGTATCGTTCCCACCGGCTCCATGCTGCCGACTATTCAGCTCAATGACCGTTTGTTTGTGGATAAGCTGCTTTTCAAGGCGCAAGGCATTGAACGCGGCGACATCGTTGTTTTTCACGCCCCGGAAAACGCCGGCGAGGAAAAAGATATGGTGAAGCGGGTTATCGGCTTGCCGGGCGAAACGCTGGAAATAACGGACGGTTTGGTTTATATAAACGATCGGGCGCTGAACGAACCTTATCTGGCGGAAGCGCCCAGATATGCTTTCGGCCCTGTCACCGTGCCGGAGGGAGCTTATTTTGTTATGGGCGACAACCGCAACAGCAGCCTGGACAGCCATGTTTGGGGTTTTCTCTCTGCAAATAAAATCACGGGGCGGATATGGATTCGCTATTACCCTTTTTCCGCTTTTGGCAAATTGACGGCGCCGCCGGAGGAATATTTTCTTTCTTCGGAAGTTTTGCCGTAACGGAGGCAGTTGTATGAACCGGGCGGAAGAAATGAGGCGTGAATGTAGAACGCTGGCGCTGGCTTGCCGGGGTCTGTCGGTTTTTACGGCGGTGGCGGAGGACGAGGCGGCGCGGGGGATGATCGCTTTGCTCGCGGCGGCCGGCGGCGGGGCGGGGGAGAAGGCGGTGACTTCCGCCGGCCTGGAAACCGTTTATACCCTGTATCACGAGTTTTACCGCCTGCTGGCGGATAAAGCCTGGGACAGCCATGTGCTGGATTTGGTTTTGCTGCGGGAAAACCGGCTTGCCGTTCTGCCGGCGGGGGCGCCGCCCGCTTTAGCCAACCGCGTCCGGGAGGACGCGGCGCGCGATCTGCGGACGCTGCAAGAGCTGGCCGGACTGGATAGCAGGAAAATTATGGATATAATTAGCGCTTGTTTGGGGGAGAGCGAATGGGAAAGCGGCGCGCCGGAATGGGACTTGCTCGCGCCTGGGCGGTGGCCGCGCTGGAGTTTGGCCGCTCTTGCGGCTGAAACGGGCGCGGATCAGCGGGTGGCTGCGATTGCCGCAGATGCGGATACTGATATAGCGCCGGCGCAGACCTGGCTGCGCGCGAAGCGGGAAGCCTTGAAAACCCTGTTTTACCAAAGCCGGGATTGGAGCGGCCTGACGGAAGCGCTGCTGGCCTATTACCGCGAGGCCGGCTGCGGCGTTTTCGCCGATTTCGCTGTTTTTCGCCTGCGGGAAAACGGGGATCTGGAGGGAGTGGCCCGCCCCGATCCGATAACTGTTGACCGGCTCTTTTGTCAGGAACGCGAGCAAAATATCGTGCTGCGCAATACGGAAATTTTTTTACACGGCCTGCCGGCGAACAATGTGATACTCTACGGCAACCGCGGCACGGGCAAATCGTCGCTGGTTAAGGCGTTGCCCAACGCTTACGTCGCGCGCGGCCTTCGTCTTATCCAGATGAAAAAGACGGAAATCCGCTGTTTTACCGCTCTGACCCGGCGGCTGGCGGCTTTGCCCCATAAATTTGTGCTCTATATCGACGATCTGTCTTTTGACGAGACGGAGCAGGATTACAAGGAGATGAAAATGCTGCTGGAAGGCGGGGTGGAAGCTCGGCCGGCCAATGTGCTGGTTTACGCGACCTCCAACCGCAAGAATCTCATCCGGGAAACCTTCGCCGAACGCAGGGGCGAGGAAGTTCATGTGCGCGATAATATGGAGGAAAAACTGTCGCTGGCTGACCGTTTTGGCGTCACGGTAACTTTTCTGGCCCCGGATCAGAACGCTTTTCTGCAGATCGTGGCCGGGCTGGCCGAGCGGGAGGGGATCGGCGTTTCGGAGGCGGAGCTGCGGCGGCAGGCGCTCCTGTGGGCGCAGCGTCATAACGCGCGTTCCGGGCGGAGCGCCAGGCAGTTTATCGATAATTTACGCGGCGAAATGGCGCTGAATACTATAGAAAACAAGTGAGGATTTATGGATTTTAAACCGCTGAGCATAGACGACTGCGCTCTGGTGGGGAAGTACCTGGATCGGGGGGAGAGAACAGCCTGTCATGAGAACATGGCGACGATTTTTATCTGGGGGAGCCGTTTGCAAACGCATTTTGCCGTGACGGAAGAATGGCTTTTTTTGCGTCACGCCAGAGACGGGCAGTATTCATTTTATTTTCCGCTGGGCGGCAAAGAAGCCGACCTGGCCGCCGCTGTCGCCGCTATGCGCGACTGGAGCCGCCCGCAAGGGCAGATTCTCAGGCTGTGGAGCGTGACAACCGGGCAGAAAAACGAGTTGGAGACCGTATGTCCCGGAGTGTTTGATTTTATTCCCGCCCGGAATAGCTGGGATTATGTGTACGATGCCAAGCGCCTGGCTGAGGTCAGGGGCAATAAAATGCACGGAAAAAGAAACCATATAAACTCTTTTTTGAAAGAATATCCCGATTGGCGTTTTGAAGAATTCGGCCCGGATAATTTTGACGCGGTCAGCCGGATGAACGACGAGTGGTGTCTGCGCTACGGTTGCGCGGAAGAGGAAAGTCTGCGGGCGGAGCATTGCGCGGTGGCCCGCTGTCTGAAGCATTACCGCGCTCTGGGGGTTATCGGCGGCGTTTTGTGGGTCGGCGGCGCGGTGGCGGCTTTTTCCCTCGCTTCGCCTCTGGGCGGCGAGAGTTTTGACGTGCATGTGGAAAAAGCTTTTCATGATATGCGGGGCGCGTATCAGATGATCAACCGGGAAATGGCGCGGCTGATCCTGCGTCTCAAGCCGGAGGTGAAGTGGATCAACCGAGAGGACGACGCGGGGGATGAAGGTTTGCGGCAGGCTAAACTTTCCTACCGCCCGGATATGATGGTGGAAAAATATGTGGCCCAAGAACGAGGCGGCAGCTAAAAAAAGGTTCGGCTTGGAGATGTTTGCCAATATCCGTCTCAGCCGCGCCCGCGATATACCTTTTTTGCGGCGGATATACCGCCGGAGTTTCGGCGACGGCTTGAAAAGCGAGGATCTGTTATTCCGGGATTTGTACCGCGAGGATAATTGCTATGTGCTTACGCGCTTCGGAACGCCGGCGGCTATGGCTTTCGCCCTGCCGGCGACCATCCGGGGCGGGGAGCGGGAATGGCGCGGGCTTTACCTGTACGCGGTGGCGACGCATCCCCGCTGGCGCCACCGGGGCTATAGCTCGCGTCTCATAGAGCGGATTCACGCCGACGCCCAGGCGGGCGGCATGGATTTTGCCTTGCTGGTGCCGGCCACAGATGAATTATTCGGTTTTTACGCCCGTTTGGGTTATGAAAAAATAGGTCAAATCTGTCGTTACGAATACGCGCCCGCCGCGCCTCTCCTGCCGGAACCGCCTCTCGCCGCGACGCCTGTCAGCGGCGAGCGCTACGGGCAGGCGCGTGAGTTGAGACTGGACGGTGAAAATCATCTGGTCTGGCGGGAAGAACTTCTCGTGTATCAGAGCAAGATGCTCACCCTATTCAAGGGCGGTTTTTACCTTTTATTGGAAGAAGGGAGGGAAATAGGCTGCGCGGCCGTTTCCTGGAGCGGCGGCGTTCTGGATGTGCAGGAAATACTCGTGCCGCCGGAAAAATTGACCGGCGCTCTGACCGCTTTGGCGATTCATCACGGCGCCGGGCTGGCGCGCGCGCGTCTGGAAGCGGGGCGGGGGGAGGATATCGGGCTGCGCACCCAGGCTTTGGCGGTTATTTGCGCGCCGCCGGCGCTGCGCGCCGACCTGAGCGATCTGTACGTCGCCCTGGTCATGGACTGAGAGAGACGGCGGCGTTTATTTTCTGACGCTCCAGCCGAGGCTGTCCTGTTGGATTTTGTACAGCCTGGCGAACAGTTCGTTGCGGGCGAGCAATTCTTCCCCGCTGCCGGAATCCGCAAGCCTTCCGTTTTCCAGCACGGCGATCTTGTCCGCGCCCATGACCGTCCGCAAACGGTGGGCGATTACTATCACGGTCCGCTCTTTTACGAGTTCGGATATCGCCTCTTGAATCAACACCTCGTTTTCCGGGTCGAGAGAAGCGGTGGCCTCGTCCAGCAGCACGACAGGCGCGTTTTTGAGCAAGGCCCGCGCGATGGAAATCCGCTGCCGTTCGCCGCCCGACAAAGTGGAGCCGTTTTCGCCGATGACCGTGTTGTAGCCGTCCGGCATTTCTTTGATAAATTCGTCGCATCTGGCGGCTTTCGCGGCGGCGTAAATCTCATCGTCACTTGCGTCCTGTTTGCCGATGCGGATATTATTCATCACCGTATCGTTGAAAAGCACGACATCCTGAAAAACAAAACTCATATAACGCATCAGATTTTCGGGGTCGATCTCGCGTATATTTTTGCCGCCGAGGAGAATCTCCCCACTTTTTACATCCCAGAAACGGTCGATAAGGCGGCTCACCGTGCTCTTGCCGCTGCCGGAAGGCCCTACGAGCGCCGTCACGCTGTTCTGCGGGATGTGCAGGCTGATATTGTGCAGCACGTCGTCTTCGTTATAGGCGAAGCAGACGTTTTTCAATTCGATGGCGAAGTCGGCCGGAACGAAGTCTTCCGCGCCGCGCATGGGCGTTTCGCGCCGCAGAGCCTGCATCCGGCGCTGGGAAACCAGCATATAGAAAAATTCCGGCAGCAAGGTTAAAATAACCGTGATCGGCCCGTAGATTTTCGCGCTGATCACGATGAAGGCCAACAGCGTTATCACGTCGATGCCGCCGCTAGTCAAAAGCGAGACGCCGACGATCGTCACCAGACCGACGCCTGCCTGTAAAATCATGGAAGCAAGGGTTATGAACGTGCCCGCGAGTCCCTCGAATTTGACGGCCTCTTTTTTCATGTCGCGCAAAGAGCGCTCCAGGGCGACGGATTTTTCGCCGGAAAGCCCGAAAGCTTTGACGACCTTGATGCCTTCCAGATATTCCTGCACTTGGTCGGACACTCTCAGCTTCGCCAGTACGTGCCGCTCGCCGAATTTTTCCTGGGCCTTGCGCGAGAGAAAAATCAAGCCGAAAGCCAGCGGCAAAGCGATGAACAGGGCCAAAGCCATGCGCCAGTCATAAATACCGAGCAGCAGGCAGGCCAAGGCCGCGATCGCTATGTCGCCCAGCATTTGCGGCGCCACATGGCTCATGGTATGCTCCACCGAGGCGCAGTCGGCCATCATATTGGCGGTTAGTTCGGACAGGTCTTTGTTGTTAAAAAAACTGAGCGGCAGCTTGCGGATATGTTCCGCCACCTCAAGGCGGATCTTCTCCGCCTCCGTGTAGGCCACGCGGTAGGTTTTTTTGTATTCGTTTTTAAAGGCGGCGATATAGACGCCCGCGGCGGCGAGGCCGCCGCCCAGCAGCAGCCATAGGCGGGCGGTATCCAAGGGGCCGCCGCTTGTCAGCGGTTCAAGCAAGGTGATGATCAGTCCTATGATCACCGCGAAGGGAAACAGGAGGGTCAGATTGGCGAGGAACACGGCCAGCGCCGCCCTTTTCAGATTTTTATACCCTTGCTCGGACAGGCCCATCATATCTTTAAGCATGGACAGTCTCTCCTTTCGCGGCGATACTCCAATTCATCGCCCGGTTATATTGCGCCCACATGCGGCTGTAGCGCCCTTCCGCCTTCAGCAATTCCTCGTGTACGCCCTGCTCGGCGACCTTGCCGCCGTCCATTACCACGATTTTGTCCGCGCCCCGCACGGTGGAGAGTCTGTGGGCGATGATGACGACGGTTTTGCGCCGCATTAATTCCTCGAAAGCGAACTGGATTTTCTGCTCGTTCTCCGGATCGGCGAAGGCTGTGGCCTCGTCCAGAACCAGAATCGGCGCGTCTTTTAAAAGCGCGCGCGCAATGACGAGCCGCTGGCGCTCCCCGCCTGAGAGGTGGATATTTTTTGTGCCGATAACCGTGTCATAGCCCTGCGGCAGTTTTTCAATGAATTCGTGGCACTGGGCGGCTTTCGCGGCGGCGATCGCCTGCTCGCGCGTCGCCTTTTTGTTGCCGATGAGGATATTGTCCATTACGCTTTGTTTGAACAGAAACACGTCTTGAAACACAAACCCGACGATGGACATCAGCTCGTCGTTCGCCATAGCCCGAATGTCCACGCCGCCGATTTTGACCGCGCCGCCCGTCACATCGTAAAAACGCGGGATCAGATGGGCGAGCGTACTTTTGCCGCTGCCGGAAGGGCCGACTAACGCTGTGATCTCGCCCTGCTTCGCCGTAAAGCTGACGTCTGTGATCGCCTCCGCCTCGCCCTCGCCATTGTAAGTGAAGCTGACGTTCTCGAATGAAATGGAATATTCCCGCGCGGTCTCAGGCGTCTGGGACTCCGGCAGCGGCGATACCGCCAAAACCTTGTCCATGCGTTCAATGCCGTCGGCGACCTGTTTGCCGAGGGAGGATACATACATCACTTTCGCGAACGGCGTATAAAGCGACAGCGAAAAAATCAGGTAAAACACCGCCGACATCGCGAATTCCGCGTAATCGGCCGCCCCGCCCGCCAAAAAGACGATCAGGGGGATCAAAAACAGATAGACGTTTTGGATGATCGCCATGAACAGCACATAATGATTTTCAAAAGAATCGGTGTAACTCGAAACGAATTTGCCGTAATTCTTGATCATTTCGTGAAATTTGCGAAAGGAAAATATTGTTTGGTTAAAGGCTTTGAGGACGGAGATTCCCCGCACGTATTCCACCGCCGCGTTGTTCATGTCCTCCAGCGAATCCTGGTATTGTTTTATGAATGTTTTCGCGGACTCGTTGCCGAAAGCGATCATCTGAATGAAATAGGCGATCAGGATCGGCGCGAAGCTGGCCAGTCCCAGACGCCAGTCAAACAGGAAGAGCAGGATCAGCGTAATCACCGGCATGGCGATCGCTCCCGCCAGATCAGGCAGTTGGTGGGCGATGAAGCTTTCCAGCTTTTCTATGTTTTCGTCCACGACTTTGCGCAGCTTGCCGGTGGAGTTGGCGCTGTGGAAGCCCAGCGGCAGCGAGGCTATATGCCGGGTAAAATCCAGTTTTAGCTTGTACAAGGTGGTGAACGCCGCCACATGGGAACACATCAGCGCGCAGAAATTCAGGAAAATCGCTCCGATCGCGCTTCCCGCCGCCAGCCAGCCCATCCGGATTAAGTACGCGCCGTCCGCCGCGCTCAAATCGGTCAAATGCGCCGCCAGCTCGCGAATGATAAACCAGATAGCGACAAAGGGCAGAAACGCCGTCGCCGTGCTGATCACCGCCAGCGCGCAGGACATGACGACAAGCCCTTTTTTGATCATCGCCAGCTCCCACAGGCGCGCCATGCCTGTTTTACGAACAGTTTTTGTTTCCACGTATTTTCCTCCTTGTCTCGTTTGCCCGTCCCGTTTGGTTCAGTTTGGTTTGCCTGTCTTGTTTGCCTTAATCTTAGTTCGTTAGAACATGCTAACATAAGTATAACACGGTTGTTAGCCAAAAGCAATAAGCTGCGGCAAATTTTAGCGTCTTACGGATTATCTGCCGCAATTAAAAACAAGAAAATCCGTAAGGCGCTATCGCCGCGCCTCGGCGCGGCGCGCGCAGCGTGGATCATTCAATAAAACTAAAGCGGACGGACACGCTTGAATTTTGGCTTGCGGGCGTCAGTCCGCTTTAGGCAGTTGTTCAGGCGCCTCACGCCGGTCGCAAAATTAAAAAATACACCCAAACGATTTGACTTTTTGTGACCGATGGCGTATGCTATAAATAGCGTTTGGCATTAAATCTATAAGTATTTTGCGGAAAAGAACGGCATTTCCTTTGCGGAAGCGGGACGAAGCCGAACAAGCGCTTCCACTTAATGGAATGTTTCTTTGAGATAAAGATTCCCACCATGCCGCGGAGATCCTCGCAGACGGAAGCAGCCGGCAAGATCCGGAGATCTGGCGGCGTCAGTCTGCTTTGGTCTGCTTTTTACGGACGCGACGCCTAACAGCGTTTGAATAAATGCTATATATTTCAGGAGGAATTTTCATGTTGAAAATCTTTCGCCACCTGAAGCCAAAGGAATGGCTCATGGTGTTTATCAGCCTGTGCTTCATTGTGGCTCAAGTCTGGATGGACTTAAAATCGCCGGGGTATATGTCCGAGATAACCACCCTCGTCCAAACTCCCGGCAGCGATATATCTGACATCTGGCTTGCGGGCGGCAAAATGCTGCTCTGCACGCTGGGAAGCCTCACGGCGGCAATTACGGTCGGCTTTTTCGCCGCCCGCATCGCCGCCACTTTGGGCAGAGATTTACGGAGTCTGCTGTTCAACAAAGTCGAGGCCTTCTCGATGGAGGAAATCAACCGCTTTTCCACCGACAGCCTTATCACCCGCTCCACGAACGACATCACCCAAATCCAAGTATTGGTAACGATGGGGCTGCAATTGGTCATTAAAGCGCCGATTACGGCAGTCTGGGCCATCACAAAAATCGCCGGCAAAGGTTTTGAGTGGACGGCCGTGACGGGCGCGGCAGTGCTGGTCGTGATCACGCTCATTTCCTTCCTTATGGTATTCGTTATGCCAAAATTTAAGCGGATTCAGGTAATGACGGACGATATCAACCGCGTCACCAGGGAAAACCTTACCGGCCTGCGCGTCGTCAGGGCCTATAACGCGGAGGCGTACCAGGAGCGGAAATTCGGGCTTGTCAATGAAGAACTGACCGGATTGCATTTGTTTGTGAGCCGGGCCCTCGCCGTCATGAGTCCGGTGATGACGACCATAATGGGCGCTTTGTCGCTGGCCATCTACTGGATTGGAGCGTACTTGATTCACAATGCGGCGGCGCCCGCCAAACTGACGCTTTTCTCTGACATGGTAGTATTTTCCAGCTATGCCGTCCAAGTCATCATGTCGTTTATGATGCTCGCCATGATATTCATGATGTTTCCGCGCGCAAGCGTTTCCGCCAAGCGGATCAACGAGGTGCTTCAAACTGAGCCGACAATCATCAATGGGCATAGAACCGAAGGGGCGCCCGGTCTCAGGGGCGAAGTGACGTTTAAGCATGTGAGTTTCAAATACCCGGACGCCGCGGAATACATCCTGGAGGATATCAGCTTTACGGTTAAGCAGGGGGAAACCATTGCCTTTATTGGCTCGACCGGCAGCGGAAAATCCACGCTCATCAACCTGGCGCCGCGTTTCTTTGACGCTACGGAAGGCGAAGTCCTGATTGACGGCGTGAATGTACGCGAATACGACCAGGAGGCTTTGTACAACAAAATCGGCTATGTACCGCAGAGGGCCGTCCTGTTTCGCGGCACCGTCGCCTCAAACGTGGCTTACGGCGATAACGGCGGAGACGGCTACACCGGCGCGGAAGTCCGCCAAGCCGTTGCGATCGCGCAAGGGACGGAGTTTGTGGAAAAAATGGCGGGCAGTTATGACGCCGATATATCCCAGGGGGGCGCAAACGTGTCCGGAGGGCAAAAACAGAGGCTGGCCATTGCCAGGGCGGTCTGCCGCAAACCGGAGATCTATATTTTCGACGACAGTTTTTCGGCGCTTGACTATAGGACGGACCGGATTCTCCGAAAAGCGCTCAAAAATGAAACTAAGGGCGTTACAAGCATGATAGTGGCCCAGCGCATCGGCACGATCATGGACGCCGATCAGATCGTCGTGCTGGATGAAGGGCGCGTCGCCGGTCTGGGCAAGCACAAGGAATTGCTTGAATCCTGCGAGGTATACC
>JAIRRL010000133.1 GCA_031255985.1 Gracilibacteraceae bacterium | reverse complement strand
TCTTTAAAAACATAATCGTATCCTTCCTCTCACATTAGGGCAGTGAGCGCCGTAAAACTGTGTTTGCCTTGACTTGCCCGTAAGCGCTGATTCTGACGTCTCAGAGGCGCCGGAGGACGGTCATTAGCGATAGCTAACCGACGGTTATCATAACCTTACCATGTTTTCCAGCGTTCGTCAAGCCCCGCTAAAATTAAATTATCTCCCTTAAATTTTACCTAAATTATGTAATTATTTTACATTTTTATCCATGAGCGTCCGCTAATATCAAGGGTTTCCGGCTTCAGGGCCGGAAAAATTTTTGACAACCTAGGTTGTCAAGCCCGGCCCTGAGACAGGAAAATTTTTTTTTAAATATCCGCCCGTGCGGCGTCCCGTGAGTTACTCTCTGATTATTATCCGTTTGCCGCTCCAGTAGGTCGCGAGAAAATATCCGCCGTAAACCAGCACCATGACCAGCGCGGCGGCGATGCTGACGCCGGAGATGTCAATCCCGCCTATTTTCAACATTACATTCCGGGCGACGGCGAGGCCGACGGCGGAATGGACGAGGGCGAGCAGGAGGGGCGCGCCGAAGCAAATGAGCATTTGGGCGAACAGGGCCCGGCTCAGCATCCGCTCGTCGGCGCCGATTTTACTGAGCAAATTGTAGCGATGGATATTGTCACTCGCTTCCGATAGCTGGCCGATAGCGAGAACGGCGGCGGAAGCGATCAGAAAAACCGTCCCCATGTATATAGCCAGATAGCCGATTGTGGCGGTGCTGTTGCCGGCGTAGTCGCTGACCTGGATTTTTGTTTCCACCAGACCGCGCAGCCGTCTGCCGTCCGCGCTCTCCGTCTCCAGACCGCTGAGAGCGGCCAGGCAAAGCTGTTCGTAGCGCATTTCGCTCCGCGGGTAATTGACGAAAAGCACTTCTTTTTTGACCTGCCGTCCCGCCAGCAGTTCGTCCGGCACGACCAAAACCAGATCCAGCTTGCGCTGAGTGTGCACTTCCAGAGAATACCGGCGCAGCAGCGCTTCCCGCGTGCGCAATTCGCGTCCGCCCAGCGTCAGAGCGCCGCCCGCCGCGCAGTATTGGTTCAGGTAATCATCCCAGCCGGGACCGCCGGCGGCGAAATTTACGGCGTATTCGTCCGGGGCGAGAGTCAGCGGCGCCTCGCCCCGCATGGTCAGGGCGGAGTTATAAGCCGTGAGGCCGAGCAGGAAGGGTTCGACTTTTTCTTCGTTCGGCCCGGCAAAAACCAGTCCGGTGTCGGCCGCGTCATAAAACGCCGCCGCCCGGCTGTCGCCGGCAAAAGTCGTCAGATCCGCGCCTTTATTTTCCAGCCAACTCATAAGACCGACGGGCGTGTAAGCCAAGGCGGCCTCGCCGTCCTCCGTCTCCGGCTGCAGCACCAGCGTGGCGTCATAGGGCGCGGCCCCGCTCAACTCGGTGGCTATACCCCGCGCCACCCCCAGACCGGAGGAAAGAGCGCAGATGGAAATAAAGAGCATCAGGCAGACTATGCTCATGGAGACATAGGCGGTGTTGATTTTGCCGCTCAACTGGCGCAGGACGAACATGTTCAGGCCGCGCGAATACAGCTTGCTCCGCCGGATGGCCGCCAGGAGGAAGCCGGAGAGCGAGTAAAAAAACAAAAACGTGCCGGCTGCCCCCAAAATCAGGAGGACGTTCAGGAGGGCGCCGCTTTCAAACAATTTGGCGGTCGCCATGATATAAGCGGCGGCCAGGAGCAGGACGGACAGCAGAAAAAGCAGGAGCGCCGCCGCCGGTTTGGGGGCGCGGCTGACTTCGTTTTTCCGTTCGGCGTAAATCAGTTCGATCAGCTGTTGTTTATTGACCTGGCGCACGTTGAACAGCAAGGTCAAGATGAAGGCCAGGCCGAAGTAGGCGACGGTTTTGCCCGCCGCAGCGGCGGAGACGATAAAGCGGAAACCGCTGATTTTCACGCCCAAAAGCGAAGCGGTCACGAGGGCCATGCCCTGAGAGAGCAAAACGCCGAGCAACAGGCCCGCGACCAGCGAGGCGAGGCCCATGAATACGGTTTCCCAGACCAGAATACGGGAAATCCGCCCCCGCTCCATCCCCAAGGTCAGGTACACGCCGAATTCTTTTTTGCGCCGTTTGATGAGAAATCCGTTGGCGTAAATGATGAGAAAACAGAGAATAACCGAGATGAACAAGGAGAAGCCGCCAACCAGGCGATCCAGCGTCCGCATGGTCAGGCTCTGGGCGGAACTCAGTTCCATGACGGCCTGCTGGCTGCCGAGGGAGTTGAAGACATAGAATACGCAGATGCCGAAGGTCAGGGTCATAAAATAAACGGCGTAATCGCGCGCGCTCTTGCGGACGTTGCGAAAAGCCAGGTCAGCGGAGGTCATGCCCGTCACCTCCCAGCAAGCTTACCACTTCGATGATTTGGTCAAAAAAAGCCTTGCGGCTCTCGTTGCCGCGCACCAGTTCCTGAAAAATCCTGCCGTCCCGGACAAAGAGAATCCGGTGGCAATAGCTGGCGGAAAAGGCGTCGTGCGTCACCATGAGGATGGTGGCGCCGCGACTTGTCACCAAATGTTGGAAACTTTCCAACAGCGCCCGCGCCGATTTGGAGTCCAAAGAGCCGGTCGGTTCGTCCGCCAGCACCAGCGCCGGCGTGGTCACAATCGCTCTGGCGCAGGCGACCCGCTGTTTTTGGCCGCCGGACATCTGGTAGGGAAATTTTTCCAGCACGTCCGTAATGCCTAAAACTTCAGCCGCTTCCCGCACCCGCGCCTCGATGTCTCCGGCCGGCCGCCGCAGAATCGACAGGGCCAGGGCGATGTTTTCAAAAGCCGTCAGCGTGTCCAGCAGGTTAAAATCCTGAAAGATGAAGCCCAAGGTTTCCCGGCGAAACCGGGCCAGCGCTTTGCCGCTCATGGTCGTGACGTCGCGGCCGTTGAGCAGAATCCGCCCGGCCGTGACGGAGTCAATGGTGGACACGCAGTTGAGCAAAGTCGTTTTGCCGCTGCCAGAGGCGCCCATCACGCCCAGGAATTCGCCGGCCGCCACTTTGAAACTGACGCCGTCCAGGGCTTTGGTCAAATTGTTTTTGGCGCCGTAGTATTTCTCCAGATTTTCGGCTTGCAAAATCGCCGCCATTTTGTCATACCTCCGCGTTTTTTGATTTATTATAACCCGGAGAATGAGACGCCGCCATAGAAAAACATTACGGCAATCTTACATTATTGTAAGATTGCCGCCGGGGAGCAGGGGGCGCGGGACGCCGGTGGCGGCGTCCCGTGCGGTTAATGGTCTTGTTCGGCTTCGTAATTTAAGACTGTGCCGGTTGCGGCGTCGATTTCATAATTGTATTCGATATTGCCGACGTAGAATTCCACCTCGTATTCAAGGCGTCCGTCGTCGTAATCACGTTTAACTCTGAGTGCTATTACTCCGTCAGCCGCGTAGCCGGCGTGAGCGAGGGCGATTTCTTTCGCTCTGGCCTCGCCGATGTCGCCCGCGCCGGCGGCGGCGCCCGCCGAGGGCGGGAGATAGTATTCCGCGTCGCGGTCGAAGGAGCGGATGTCGCCGGTCGCGGCGTCTATGTCATAATCGTATTCAACATTGCCGCTGTAAAACTCAACCTCGTATTCGCGCCGCCAGTCGTCATAATCCAAATGAACGCGGACAAAGACGACGTCGCTTTCTTTCAGGCCGGCGTGGGCGAGAGCGATTTCCTTCGCTCTGACCTCGCCGATGTCGCCCGCCGGGGCCGGGTTAGGCGCCGCCGGGGCCGGCGGCGGGGTCGGCGCCGGGGTCGCCGGGGTTGAGGCCGCCGAAGTGGAAACAGGCGGATTTGAAGCGGGCGGCGGCGTGGCGGCGGGCGGCTCGCCGGCGTTTTCCGGCTCGGTCGCTGCCGGCGGTTCCGGCTCTACGGTTGGAGCCTGGGTGTTTTCTCCCGCCGTATCCGCCGCTTCCGCTCCCGCCGCGCCCGCGCCTTCGGGAGCGCCGCCGGGCGCGGCGCCGGGAGCGCAGGCCGCAAGGGCGATCAGAGCGAATACGGCCAAAGTCAGCAATAATCTTTTCATATTTTCTTCCATCCTTTCCCAATATCCTGTTGGGTTGCGGGCGTCAGTCCGCTTTAGTCCTCAATTATATTCTATCTTTTCAAGATGAAGGGAAGATGAAAAATTATGATTATTTTTTCCGGGGCAGGCGGAAAGTGAAAACGCTGCCGGCGCCAGGCTCGCTTTCCGCCGCCACGCCGCCGCCGTGTACCCCGGCGATATATTTCACCATGGAAAGTCCCAGGCCGAAACCGTCGCCGCTCCTTGCTTCATCCACGCGGCTGAATCGATCCCATATTTTTCCAATATGCGCCGCCGCGATGCCGACGCCGTCGTCTTTGACCTCGCCGACGATCAGATCGTTTTCGCTCCGGAGGCTGAATTCCGTCGCCCCGCCTTCTTTGCCGTATTTGATACTGTTTTCCAGGAGATTCCACATCATCCTGACCAGGAGGGTTTCGTCGCCCGTGACCAGGAGATCGGCTTCAATAGCCGCCGCGACGGTTATCCTTTTGGCCGCCGCGATTTCAGCCGCTTGTTCCGCCGCGCCGCGGGCGAGTTCGCTCAGATCGACGGTCTCCTTGCTTATTTCCGCCCGGCCCGCGTCAGCTCTGGCAAAAGCGAGCAAACGGGCGATGAGGGCGGCCATCCGCCGCGCCTGCTCCAGCGTGGATTCCACCGCTGTTTGGAGTTCTTCCCTGGAAGCGGCGTTTTCCAGCGCGTATTCGCATTGCGAGATGATCACGCTGACCGGCGTCCTGAGTTCATGCGAGGCGTCGGAAGTAAACTGCTGTTCCTTGGCGAAGGCTTCCCGCAGGCGTTCCAGCATCCGGTCAAACGAGGCCGCCAGCGAGTAGATTTCATCCTTGCCCGCGCCGAGGGCGATTCTCTTGCTCAGGTCGCCGCCCGCCGTTATTTCTTCCGCTGTTTGGGCGATTTTCCGGACGGGGGCCAAGGCGCCGCCGGCGACAAAATAACTGCCCGCCGCCCCGATGAGGATGATGAGCGGCAAAATCACAACCGCCAGGCGCATCAGGGCGGCAAACGCCGTATTGGC
>JAIRRL010000069.1 GCA_031255985.1 Gracilibacteraceae bacterium | reverse complement strand
GGCTATGGGGGCGGATAGACTGGTTTTTTGTCGCTTTGGTTTTGCTTTTGCTGGGCGCCGGCGTTTTTATTCTCAGCACGGCCTCGCTGAACGTCGACGAGGGCGATCCTTATCATTATGTGCGTTCGCAGATGATTTTTATCGTCACCGGCGTGATTCTGGCGGTCTGCGCGGCGGCGGTGGACTACAGGCACTGGCGGAAACTGGCCTGGGTCATTTACGGCTTCAATCTGCTGTTGCTGGCGCTGGTCTTTTTCCTCGGCTCGTCCGCCAAAGGCGCGACGCGCTGGATTTACATCACGCCCACCCAGGGCCTGCAGCCGTCCGAATTCGCGAAAATATTCCTGATTCTCTCCTTGGCTCATTTTTTAGCGAAAAGAGAGGATAAACTGCGCCGGGCGCGGGATTTCATCCCGCCGCTTCTTTTCGCCCTGCCGCCGGCTCTGCTCGTGTTTAAGCAGCCCGATCTCGGCACGGCTCTCGTTTTTGCCGCCATATTCGTCGGCATGATGTTTGTGGCCGGAGCCAATCCCTGGAAATTCGGCGGGATTCTGCTGGGCATCGTCCTCCTGACGGGGATGGCGATTTTTTTCCATCTGGCCACCGATTTGCCCGCGCCGTTTGACAAGCTGGAGGGCCTGCCTTTGCCCCTGGAGGATTATCAGATCAAACGGCTGACCTCGTTCATCGACCCGGGCAGCGATCTTTCCGACGACAGTTATCATGTGGTGCAGTCCATCTGGGCCATAGGTTCGGGCGGCCTATGGGGCAAGGGCTACCGGGGCGGAACCCAGGGCCAGTATAATTTTCTCCCGGAGCATCACACCGATTTCATTTTTTCCATCGTCGGGGAGGAATTCGGCTTTGTCGGGGCCGCTCTCTTGCTGCTGGCTTTTTGCCTGCTGCTGCTGCGCATGGTGCACATCGCCTCCGGCGCCGCCGATCTCTATGGCATGTTGGTGGTCAGCGGCATGATTTCCATGCTGCTGTTCCAAATTTTTGAAAACGTGGGAATGGTTTCCGGAATCATGCCGATAACGGGTATACCTTTGCCTTTTATCACTTCCGGCGGCAGTTCCATGTGGGCCACTATGATCGGCGCCGGTATCGTCCTCAGCGTGGCCGCCCGCAAGGAACGGCCGATGTTTGACGCCGGTTGAAAAGTGAGGAATTATTCAAATGACCAAAGGGAAATTCATCGTTCTGGAAGGAATTGACGGTTCCGGCCTCAGCACTCAGGCCGCCCTTCTCGTCCCGGCTCTGGCGAAGCGGACAGGCCGGAAAACTTTGCTGACCAAAGAGCCGACGGACGGCCCCGCCGGTCTGTTGATCCGGCAGGCGTTAAGCGGGCGCCTGCGGGAGGTCGATCAGCCTACGTTGGCTTTGCTTTTTGCCGCCGACCGGCTCGATCATTTGCGCAATTTGATTTTGCCCGCTCTCGCCCGCAGAGAAATTGTCGTCTGCGACCGCTATTTATGGTCGTCGCGGGCGTACCAGGGCCTGGAATGTGACGCGGCCTGGGTGGATGAGATCAATCGCTTTGCCCGGCAGCCGGATCTGACCGTTTTCCTCCGGGTGCGGCCGGCCGTCTCTCTGGCCCGCATCGCCCAAAGCCGGCCGCAGGCGGAATTATTTGAAAAAGAGGAAACTCTGCGCCGGGTGCTGGCGGAGTTCGAGACCCTTTTCGCCGCCGGGCGCGCCGCCGGCCGGAAGGTGGCGGCCGTGGACGGCGAAGCCGCTCCGGCAAGCGTAGCCGCCGAATTGGAGCGCCTGGCCCTGGCGGCGCTGGCCGAAAACTGATTTACGGGCCGAAGCGATCCCCCGGATCCAAGCGGCGCCCGCGGGCGAAATCCGCCGCCGCCATGCGTCCCCGCCCGGCCGGCTGCACGCTTATAAGCTCCAGTTCGCCGCTGCCGGCGGCGCATAACAGTCCGGCCGCCGTGAAGCGGAGGATCTCTCCCGGCGCCGGGCTGGCGCCCGCTGCCGCCGTTCCTCCCGGCCGGGCCTCGGCGGTCCAGACCTTGAGGGTTTCGCTTCCCAGTTGGGTGAAAGCGCCCGGCCGCGGCCGTAAGGCCCGGACGCGCCGGGCCAGGCTGACGGCGCTTTCTGTCCAGACCAGCCGCTCGTCCGCCCGCCGCAGCAGCGGCGCGTAGGTTGCCCCGTCCCCTTGCGGCCGCGCGGTCAAAGCGCCGTCTTCCAGGCGGCGCAAAGTTTCCGCCAGCAATTCCGCGCCCAGCGGCGCCAGTTTATCATGTAAGCCCCCCATATCCTCGCCGGGCGGGATAGAGCAGCCGCATTGCAGCAAAATATCGCCCGTGTCCATACCGGCGTCCATGCGCATCGTCGTCACCCCGGTGCGGGTTTCCCCGTTCAGCAGCGCCCGCTGGATCGGCGCCGCCCCCCGGTAAAGGGGAAGGAGGGATGCGTGCAAGTTCACGCAGCCGCCCGGCGGCAGGCTGAGTATTTCCGGCGGCAGCATCTGCCCGTAGGCCACGACCGCGATCAATTCCGGCCGCAGGTCGCGCAGAGCGGCGACGGCCTCTTGCAGGCGGTTGGGCTGAAAAATATCCAGGCCCAACGCCAGAGCCAGTTCTTTGACGG
>JAIRRL010000212.1 GCA_031255985.1 Gracilibacteraceae bacterium | reverse complement strand
TAAATAATTTTAATATAAAATGTTTAACGGAAGGTGAAGAAAAATATCACGATAGGATAATAAAATTATATTATGAAGACATAAAAAAGTTGGAGGAATATAAAAACGAAACATAATGGTGTACGGGACTACTGCGCATAACAGGGCTGTATGCGTTCCGCCGCCTTCGGCGTCCCGCGGAAACGCGGGTAATACGCCTCTCCCCTCGTTGCGGTTGGCTCTGTAACGGGAAGACAGAGCTTAGAGTTTGCTGATGCGGAGGAAACGGCATGGATATTGAAGTGAAGAAAATGAGGATACTGAACGCCCTGATTGAGCGGGCCGGAGCGCAGGAACTGGTTGACGTTGGCACGGAGGTTTTGCAGAACCCGCTGTTTGTCAGCGATCCCGGCATTAAAATCATTACCCGCAGCAACAGGGAAGACGTAGACGATGTTTTGTGGACTGAGACGATGAAAAAGGGCTATGCCGACAAAAAATATGTCCAGGAAGTCCGCCGCCAGGGCGATATGGCAAAAATTTACAATAGCGACGCCCCGGTACTCAGCCAATATTCTTTTTCTGCCAACCGCTATCTGGCGGCCAGGATTCGGGACAAAAGCAATGTTATCGGCCATATCGTTGTGATCGAAGCTTGGCGGCCCTTCCAGGCCGGGGACGAATACCTGCTCGCGACTCTCTGTAAGGCGATGGCGCTGGAATTGATCCGCGACCCTCAGTCCATGATGCAGGCTGTACGCTATTTCAGCTTGTTTTGCGATCTTTTGGATCAAAAAATTCAAACGGCGGAAGAACTCCGCGAAAGAACCTTCTCGGCGGATATCGCGTTTCCGGAGAACATGTCCGTCGCCGTCATTCGGCAAGCAAGCGAACATACCGGCATTTCCCAGTATTATGTGCGGCAGGCTTTGGATGCGGCGATTCCCGGTTTACTCAGTATTGTCCGGGGGGAGGAAGTGATTTTGCTTTGCGGCCAAGGCAAGGACGCGGGCAAAAGCGTTCTGCAAAAACTGCGCGAGGCCACGGCCGCCTATAATTTGAAAATAGGCGTCAGTCGGAATTTTTCCGACATAATCCGGCTTGCCCGCTATTATTCCCAGGCGCAGGAATCCATCCGGCTGGCCCAATACCGGCCGCCGGCGGCAAATATAAGTTTTTACAATGACGTGTACGTATATCATCTGCTCTCCGCCCTGGCGCCCGCCAAACGGCTGCTTGATTTTTGCGATCCGCTGCTGCTGAAACTGGCGGCCTACGATCGCGAATTCCAGACTGAATACATGCTGGACATCGAGTCCTATCTGAACAGCGGCCGCCGGATAAAACAAGCGGCTGAGGCGCGTCATATTCACAAAAACACCATGTACTACCGGCTGACCCGCATTGGCGAACTTCTGGAACTCGACCTGGCGGACGAAGAAAAATGCTTCGCTTTACAGCTTTCGTTTATGATTTTGCGTCTGCAAACCGAACAGGACGCCGATCAGCCTTTTTGGAATATTTCACAAAATTAAGTCTGTCAATTCTGAACATTTAACATAGATTTTGGCCTGTTAAAGATTTATCATGGATGTAACAGGTTTTTTCCGTTGCGGATCCGTCTCTGTGAAGGGCAGTAGACAAGCTTTTCACACGAAAGAAAATACTTGGGAAAGGAGTGTCGGGGCTGTCTACCCGACGATTGGGCGCGATGCGGGCAAAACTGGATCGGGTGGCTATTGTAGTGAGTGATGTGAAAAAGGCCAAAGAAGATTTCGAAAAACTCTTGGGGGTTGAATTTTACGGGCCGTTTGACGACGCGGGCCCGGGACTGGCGGTGGCTTTGCCGCGCCGGGGCGGGCTTGAGTTGTTTGCGCCGACCAGGGAAAACGACGCCATCGGCGCCACCCGGACTTTGGCCGCAAAAGGCGAAGGCATCAGCGGCATCGCCCTCCGGGTGGACGACATTGAGGAAGCTGAACGCCATTTCGCCGCCCTCGGCCTTAAACCCGACGTCAAAATCAACCACGGCGGCATGAAGGAACTGATCTTTATGGCCCAGCCGGCCACCCATGGGGTGGAGATCGCCGTCAACGAATACCCGGAGGCCAACGGTCTGGCGCTTGAGGTCGCCAAAGATCTGGGCGTCGGGGCGCTGTGACGGCGGAGGCGGTGAAGTCAATGAAGTCGGTGGTAATCTTCAAATGGGCGGTCAAACCGGAGGATATAAGAGTCAAAATTGACGGGAGCATTGACTGGAGCGCCGCTCCCCCCTGGGTGGGCGATGACGATTATGTCGCCGCCCAAGTGGCCTGTCAGGCCGCCGGCCCGGAAGGAGAAGTCGTCGGGCTGACTTTAGCCGATGGCGACGTCGCTTTTGCGGCGGCCAGAGGGGCCGGGTATACAGTAGCGCTGGAAAACACGCCGCTTCCCGCCAGCGTTCTCTGTCTCGCCCGGACTCTGGCGGCCGCGGTGCGGGATATAGGCGACGTCGGCGTCGTCACGGTCGGCGATTCCGACTGGGAACCTGCCCTGCCCTCTTTTCTGGCCGGTTTGCTGGGTTGGCCGGCTCTCATGGCAGTCGATTCGGTCGCGGCGACAGACGGCGCCTTGCGCGTCACCCGCCGCTTTGCCGCCTATACGCAGGAAGTGACGGTTGCAGGGCCTGTGCTTCTGGGAGTGCAGGCCCGGCGCGAAGAAAAAGACAAGCCCGGTCTCAAGGCGGTGCTGACCGCGCGCAAAAAACCGGTCAAAATCCTGAAAGCCGATGAACTCGGCGGCTTCGAGGCGGAGCCGTCTCTGATCTCGCTTGGCAGCAGCCTGCCGGAGACCGCTCCGGCGCGGCTGATCAGCGGCGCCGAGCCGGAGCGGGCCGTGGGCGAACTGCTGCAGGCGTTGCGGAATGAGGGGGTATTGTGATGGCTGAACATGAGAGTTGGCTGATCGTAGCGGACGAACGCTCGGCGGCGACCTTGGCGGCTATGGCCGCCAAGCTGGGCGGGAAAATGACCGCCGTAGCGGTCGGTTCCCGCCCGGTCGCCGAAGCGGCCGCGCTCGCCGGCGCAGACAGTGTGATCTGGTATCCCGCCGACGAGCAGACGCCGGCGGAAGCCTGGGCCAAAGCGGTCGCCGCCGCCGCCCTGATCCGCCAGCCGCGCGTACTGCTGGCCGCTAATCTACCCGCCGCCAAAGTCTTGCTGGGCGCCGCCGCCGCCAACTTAGGCGCGGATATTGTTTCTTCGGTCGCCGGCCTTGCTTGGGAAGACGGGCGGCTGACGGTCACACGGGCCGTGGCCGACAGCCGCGCCGTCGAAAAATTCAGCGTCAAAGGCGCCCTGGCGGGTCTCATCCGCGAAGGAAGCGAAGAAGCGGAGCGGAGGACGGTTCCGGTCGCCGTCGTCCCTCAGACCGGGACGCCGGACAGGCTGAAAATCACAGCCACGCACCCGGAAACCGGGGCGGTAAACCTGGCGAGCGCCGACCGGGTGGTCGGGGTCGGGGTTGGCATAGGCGGCAAGGAAAACCTGGCTTTGATCAACGGTCTCGCCGCCGCCTTGCGGGCCGAAGTGGCCTGCAGTCTACCATTGTGCGACGATTTTCGCTGGTTCGAACATTCCAGGGTAGTCGGTTCCTCGACCCAAAGGATTACCCCCAGGCTCTACCTGGCGGTCGGCGTTTCCGGCCAGCCGCAGCACATGCGGGGCGTGGACGGGGCAAAAGTGATCGTGGCCGTCAACAACGATCCGGAAGCCGCTATTTTTAAAAAATGCAACCTGGGCATCATCGGCGACCTGCACAAAATAGTCCCCGTCCTGACGGCCGAACTGGCAAAATATGCCAATCAATAAACAGAAGAGAGGGTGAAGTGAATGACGACGCAGGGTTTCGACACCGAATATGACTTGATCGTGGCCGGGAGCGGCGCTTCCGGAAAATCCGCGGCCCTGACCGCCGCCCAAGCCGGTTTGAAAGTCGTGATCTTCGAAAAAATGCCGGAGACCGGCGGCACATCGATCTATGCCGAAGGCACATGCGCTTTTGAATCCAGCGAGCAAAAAGCCAGAGGAACCCCTTCCAATCCCAAGTATCATTATCCGACCAAGGCCGAGGGTTATGCCAAGTTCAACGCCTACAGCCACCAGCGGGCCAATGTGGATGTGGTGCGGGCGTTTGTGGACAACTCCGCCGAAACCATTGATATCCTCAAATCGCTGGGCGCGGTCTACAAAGACGTGCGGATCGCGGCCCATGACGATCCGAACGAACTGTGGACTTTCCATTTGCCGGAGGGTCTGGGCGCCGCCTGCCAGGAACTGCTTCTTTCGGCCGTTCAGAAGGCGGGGGTTGATATTTTTACCTCTACTCCCGTCCGGGAGCTGATCACAGAAAACGGGGCGGTGGTCGGCGTCGTGGCTCATGACGCCCAGGGCGGCGACCTGATGCGGGTCGGCGGCAAGGCGGTTATTCTGGCTACAGGCGGCCTCGGCAACAGTCCCGAACTGGTGGCCAAATACACCTGGTTCGCGGCGAGCGCCCATAATATGACTGTTTTAACGCCTCTGGAAAATGTCGGTGACGGTCTCAACATGGCTCTGGCGGCCGGGGCGGACGACCGCAATATTGTCAGCGCCGGCCTGGTCGCGGTTTGCGCCCGCAATAAAGCCATGGATTCCCATGTGGGGGCCGCGGGGCTGCAGCCTTGCGTTTGGGTGAACAAAACCGCCCGCCGTTTCATCAACGAGGGTATTGCCGAAAACATCGGCGATATCGGGCCTGTTTTGGCGAAACAGCCTGACGGCATTGTTTACGGCCTGCTGGATGAAGCGGATATTCAGCGCCTGATAAAAGAGGGTTCCGAGATTTCCATCGGCGAGTTCGTGGTCTACGGGCGGCCTCTGACCCGGCTGCGGCTGGAACTGGATCAGGATGTCCAGGACGGCGTCGCCTGGAAATCAGATACGATCGAGGGGTTGGCGCAGGCTATCGGCCTGGAGAAAGCTGTTTTGGCCCAGACGACGACGGAATACAACGCCGCCTGCGCGGCCGGCCATGATCCCCACTATTTCAAGCAGACCCGCTATCTGCGCCCCTTGAAGCAGCCGCCTTTTTACGCGATCAGCATCGCGCCCGGCATGATGAGTTCGACCGGCGGCCTGCGCACCAATGGCGACATGCAGGTGGTGAACCGGGATTATCAGCCGATTCCCGGCCTGTACGCCGTGGGCCTGGACGCGGGCGGTCTGTATGGCGATTCCTATAATATGGAAATTCCCGGCGCCGCCAACGGTTTTGCCTATACCTCCGGCCGCATTGCCGCCCGCCACGTTGTGAGCGTATTAAAAGGTTAAAGCGCAAGCGCAAGTGAAAAGCGCAAGTGAAAAGCGAAAACGAAAAGCGAAAAGCGAAAACGAAAGCGAAAGCGAAAAACGAAAGGATGTAATGAAATGAGCAAACCGCGTGTGACCCCGCCCTGCCCCGATCTCGTCTCTCCTTCCAAATCAATCGGCCAGCGGCTCAAAGGCAAAAGAGTGCTTTTGACCGGCACCACCAAAGGCGTGGGGGTGGCGGCCCAGAATCTGTTTGCCCAGCATGGCGCCTATGTCATAGGCTGCGGCCGCACTCCGGGCGTGGCGGCGGCGAACGCCGAAAAAATCGCGGCCAAGGGCTTCAAGGCGGAGGGGTATGACGTAGACCTGTCCGATCCCAAAGCAACCCAGATATGGGTCGATGCGGCGGCGGAGCGGATGGGCGGCATCGACGTCGTGATCAACAATGCTTCCAAACCTGAGTTTGCTCCTTTTGCGGAAATGACTTTTGCGCAGTGGAAAAAATCGC
>JAIRRL010000161.1 GCA_031255985.1 Gracilibacteraceae bacterium | reverse complement strand
AGGCTTCCGCCGTACTCACCCCGGCGGCCGGGCTGACCACCACCACCGGCAGCGGCGGCGGCGGCGGCAGCGGTCTGAGGGTCGTCCCCGTTCCTTCCGCCCACTGGGTTCCGCCCCGCAGACAAAAAGGCGCGTCCGAACCGCAGCGCCGGGCCGCCGCTTCCAGCGCCGCCCAGCCAAGCGGCGCTCCCGCCAACCGGTTCACAGCGCGCAGAACCGCCGCCGCGTCGGCGCTGCCGCCGCCCAGCCCCGCCCGGACGGGTATGTTTTTTTCTATGTATATATCCAATCCGAACGGCAAACCCCGCCCCGCCGCCCGGCTCAACTCCTCCTCGAAACTGCGCGCCGCCGTCACCGCCAGGTTGTCCGGCCCGCTCAACTCGTCCATGTCCGCCGCCGCGCCCATTTCCGCCGCCCTATCCGCGCCCGTGTCCGCCCCCGCGCCCGCCCGGACGCAACGACAGCGGATCTCCTTCACCCCCGGCAGCGGCGTTACCTTCACTTTGTCCGCCAGGGAAACCGTCTGCATCACCGTTTGCAAGGCGTGATAACCGTCGGGGCGCGGCTTTCCCACCGCCAGCGCCAGGTTGATCTTGGCGCTGGCGGTCTCCACCGCCGGGCCGGCCGCCGAACCGCCGCTCAATCCGCCTGGCCCGTCCAACACGCTCAACCTGCTCAATCCGCCCATTCCAGCCGCAGTTTGCCGATCAACACCTGATCGCCGGCGGCGATTCCGGCGGCGATCAGGGCCTCGTCCACGCCCATCATTTTCATAATATTCTGGAATCTCTGTACGCCGCCATCCGTTTCCAGCCAGGCCATCGCGGCGTGGCGCTCAATCTCCGCTCCGCTCAGGACAAACGCTTCCTCCGTCCGGGTAATCACGAACCGATCCTCCGGCGCCGCCGGGCTGAAATAATGCTCCGTCGCCGCCGCTTCCGGCTCTGCGGCCGTCAAAGAAGCCAAAAGGGCGCTCAAACGGTAAATGAGCGGCCGCACCCCCTCGCCCGTCGCCGCCGACAGAGGGAAAATTTCATAGGCGCCGCCGACCTCCCGCCGCAAACGGCCTAAGTGTTCCGCCGCCTCGCTCACATCCGTTTTATTGGCGGCGATGAGCATGGGGCGGGCCGCGAGAGCCGGGCTGTACAAGCGCAGTTCCTCGTTAATCACGCGCAGATTATCCGCCGGCTCGCGCCCGTCCGCCCCCGTCATATCCAGCACATGCACCAGCAGGCGCGTGCGCTCTATATGGCGCAGGAACTCGTGCCCCAGGCCGGCGCCTTTATGCGCTCCCTCGATCAGGCCCGGAATGTCGGCCATGACAAAACTGTCCTCTTCGGTTTGCACCACGCCGAGATGGGGCGTCAGCGTCGTAAAAGGATAATCGGCTATTTTCGGCCGGGCGCCCGATACGCGCGCTATGAGCGTTGATTTGCCGGCGTTGGGCAGACCGACCAGCCCCACGTCCGCCAGCAGTTTCAGCTCCAGGCGCAGCCAGCGCTCCTGCCCCGGCTCCCCTCTTTCCGCCGTGGTCGGCGCCTTGTTTTTATTGCTGATAAAACGGGCGTTGCCCCGTCCCCCGCGGCCGCCCCGCGCCGCCAGCGCCGTTTGCCCGTGTCCGGTCAAATCGGCGATGAGTTCACCCGTCTCTTCGTCGCGGGCCACCGTACCGACCGGCAGGCGCAAAGTCAGCGGGAGGGCGTTTTTGCCGCGCCTGTCCTTGCCTTGCCCGTGTTCGCCCCGATCCGCCCGGTAATGACGCCGGTAGCGAAAATCGGCCAATGTGCGCAGTCCTTCGTCGGCCGTGAGCAAAATATCGCCGCCGTTGCCGCCGTCGCCGCCGTTCGGCCCTCCGAGCGGGACATATTTTTCCCGCCGGAAAGAAACGACGCCGGAACCGCCGTCGCCGCCGCGGATATAAATTTTTGCCTGATCATAAAACATAATCTCAAAATACCGGCTGCCGCAGCCATAAAAACCCGTCAAACATCTACAGAATCCCGGAACTGAAAAAGCCGCTCCTGCGGCTTTTCGCCTTCCCGGCCAAACAAATAGCGGCAGGCCAATCCGCCCTCCGCCGTAAGCTCAATCACAGCCGTAAGCGAAATTTCGCCGCCGCCGCCACTTTGACCGCCGCCTTCCTGACCGCAGCCCGTCGCCGCCGCGCATGCAGCGATAAAAGCCTGAAACGCCGCCGCCGGCCCGTCTTCAGCGCAAACAGCGGTCAAACCGCCGAACTCTTCCGCCACCCGGACGGAAACTTGCGCGCCGTGACCGCTCAGTTCAAGATACCAATGTAATATCAGCGCCTGAAGCAATTCCTCCGCGATCCGCGAGATTTCCTGCTGCGGAGCGAGGGCTTTCACCGTTTCCTCTATGCAGGCCAGCGCCTTTTCCGGATTGCCCAACTGGACGTGTCCCCGGACAATCTGCATGGCATTGAGAAAATCATGCCGCTGCCGCCGGAAAAAATCCGTCCCTTGCAGAAAAAGACGCCGCTCTCCTTCGTTCAATCCGCCGCGGCCGCAACCGGGTCCCGCGCGTAAACGCTTACTTTTTTGCGGTATTTGTCCCGGCGCTCAAACTTCACATAACCGTCGATCAGGGCGAAAATCGTGTCGTCCCGGCCGATGCCCGTGTTATTGCCCGGATGAATTTTCGAGCCTCGCTGCCGAACCAAAATATTGCCGGCGGTAACAAACTGCCCGTCCGCGCGCTTCACGCCGAGGCGTTGCGCCTGGCTGTCGCGCCCGTTGCGGGTGCTGCCCATTCCTTTTTTATGCGCCATGCGGTTTCCCTTCTTTCCCCTCAGTTTCAGGCCGCGTCATTGACCTCGATACTCTCAATCAGAATTTTCGTGTAAGGCTGCCGGTGACCGCGCTTCACGCGCACATGTTTTTTGGGCTTGTAGCGAAAAGCGATAACTTTTTTTCCCTTGCCGTGTTCCAGCACTTTAGCCCGCACTACCGCCCCCGGCGCCAAGGGAGCGCCGATCAGCAAGCCTTCCTCCCGCGCCACAAGCAACACTTCCGTCAATTCAACCGCAGCGCCCGCCTCAAGCGCCAGTTTCTCCACTTTAAGCACATCGCCGGGACTTACCCGGTACTGCTTGCCGCCGGTCATAATAACCGCGTACATCCTTTTCCGCCTCCTCCTGAAGCCCGCCCGCCGCAGGCCGATTCGCGGCGCGAATCCGTTACCCGCCTGCCCGGAGCGGCATCGCCTGCATATTTTTTTGTCAGACTTAAAAATTATACTCGCCTGAAGGCGGCTTGTCAACTGTAAATTTTTTACAATAGAAAGGCTTTCGGCAAAAAAGCCGAAAGCCCTGATTTTCCTGGCGCGCACATAGGGATTCGAACCCCAGACCTTCTGATTCGTAGTCAGACGCTCTATCCAGCTGAGCTATGTGCGCTAACATGGTGCGGAAGGCGGGACTTGAACCCGCACGGTATTAACCACACGCCCCTCAAACGTGCGCGTCTGCCAGTTCCGCCACTCCCGCCGGAGCTGTTAACCGGGACGAACCCGGTGGTTTTGGCTCCTACAAAGGATACCACACAATTTTGCGCGGCGCAAGTAGTTTTGCAAAAACAAGCAGGAAAACTTGCGGCGGGACGAAAACTGTAGTATAATGTTCAGCGAACCGGACGAGCGGGCGTAGCTCAGTGGTAGAGCACCGGCTTCCCAAGCCGGGTGTCGCGGGTTCGAATCCCGTTGCCCGCTCCAAATCTGGCGGTTCACTTGCTCTCCGGGACTTCAATCTCATCCTGCCAACAGGCGGCGCCGGGCCAATAGCGCGGACTTCTGTGTTCGCAAATCCTGCCCTCCGTCGGACAAGTTTGACATCGTTTACATAAAGCGGCGAATTCGGCCAGCGTCAGATCTTTTACTTTTTTGCGCGGCGCCGGTCTGTCCGCGTTGATTTCCATGAATTAGCCTCGTCCTTTGTCGCGCTGAGCATTTACGCGGCGCAAAGTTCTGTAAAACTCAGGTTATTTTATTTTATCAGCGGTTTGCCGGGAATCTTGGGAACGCCGATCCGGAACACAGACTCGCAGGGCGCCGGCAGGCATACCTGTGAATTTTCAAAATCGCCCTGAAGCGATAAATACATGAAAGCTTCCGTGTTATCAAAGCCATAAGCCTGGCATAGCAGCTTCTGCATATAAAGCAGGGCTTTGCGCTGGCCTTCGTAAAAATCCTTGTTGGTAGCGAGTACATACCATTTATCATGAGTTTCCACGACCGGCTGCGTCAGGCCCAGACCTTTCAAAACCGAGAGCCGAACCGTCACTTCCCCCGGAATTTCCACGCCGGTGCCGCAGAGTTCGCCGTCTCCCTGCACCGCGTGCAAATCGCCGCAGCCAAAGAGAGCGCCGTCCACATAAACCGGCAGATAAATAGTCGCGCCTTTTTTCACTTGCTTGGTGTCGATATTGCCGCCGAAATCGCCCTGCCAGCCGGCGTGAATCCGCTCAGGCGGGGTCGTGCCGATAACGCCGATCATGGGATCCGCTTTAATGAGCCAGTCTTTTTTGAATTCGATCCAGCCGTCCTTCACTTTTATGAACTGAGCCCTGGTTTCCACCGTATCGCGCAGGGCGCCGACATTGGGGGCCGCCATTGTCACCCCCTGCTCGTACACCTGGATGTCGAGAATATCGACTTTCAGCGCGTCGCCGGCTTGGGCTCCGCGAACGAACACCGGGCCGGTCGCCGGATCCATCGCCTCCAGATCAAATTCCGCCGGCGGGGGAACCCCCGGCTTCAAGCCATTGTCGAAAGCGTCTCTGGTTTTCAGGACGACAATCTCGCCTGAATCGACGGTAGCCGCCGGTTCGTTCTTAGGGTCAAAATGGAAGAACGTTTTTTCAATGATGGGTATAATTGCCATAATTGTTGGAACCTCCTTTTCTTTCGCATGGTTTTATTGCCATTGCGTTTGCTTTTTATCATCATAACATAAAACTGTAAAGAATTCCACAAAAATCGGAATCCCGGGACGCCGAAGCGGCGTCCCCCACGGAGACGGGATCAGCGCCATAATTAATCCGCCCGGGGCGTAAAAAGGTGTTTTATTATTCCTCCGCCGGTGTTATACTGTGACTATCGATTCAACCGCGCATACCGCGCAAACAGCGCCGGGAGTTTATTTTTTTCCTGAAAAAACCATTTACGCCAACTACTGCCATAACAAACTCCTGCCATGAGAAAATCCGGAGGGAAAAATGCAGCCCGCAGAAAAAACCGCGCCCCGGGAGCAACCCCAGGAACAGCCGGAGGAACAGGGCCGGCGCCATAAGAAATGGATTTCGCTTGTCGTCATATCGCTGGGAACCTTGATGTCCGGCGTCAACGCCAGCAGTCTTAACGTCGCCAACCCGATAATAAGCGAATATTTCAATATCAATCTTGATTATGTGCAATTAGTGACTACTACTTATCTGCTGGTCGTCAGCGCTCTCATGCTCCTGCTGGGGAGAATCGGGGATCGCGTCGGCGGGCACAAAATATACCTCGCCGGTCTGGTGGTTTTTTCCGCCGGCTCTGTTTGCTGCGGTCTTTCCGGCTCCCTGGCCGCGCTGCTCCTGAGCCGCGTCCTCCAGGCGATGGGAGCGGCCATGCTCATGGCCACGGGCGCGGGGATCATCGTCAACGTTTTTCCTCTCTCTCAGCGCGGCATGGCCCTGGGCATCAATGTGCTGGTGGTCGGCATCGGCGGCATGTGCGGCCCGTCTGTCGGCGGCCTCATCCTTACTTATTTCACCTGGCAGGTCATATTTTTCGTCAACGTGCCGCTCGGCCTGCTCTCCCTCCTGGTCGGCCTGCGTTATCTGCGCGTTCCCGCCCCGCCCGCCCAAAACCGGCCGCCGCTGGACATCCTGGGCGCGGCTTTGCTGGGCGCCCTCATCTCGTCTCTCATCTTCTTTTTCAACGACAATTTTCACATCGGCCGCTGGTTCGGCCTTGTCTTCCTCCTGGTTTTGCCGGTGTTCGTCCTGGTGGAAAGACGCCATCCCGCCCCCCTCTGGGATTCGGGGCTGCTCGCCAATCCGCGCTTTTCGCTCGGCAATCTCGTCACCTTTCTCAGCTATTGCGCCAATATGGCCGTGGGTTATCTCCTGCCGTTTTTTCTGGTGGAACTGTGGAAACTGCCGGTCGGCACGGTCGGTCTCCTGATGATGATTTCGCCCCTGTGCATGGCGATCACCGCCCCGCTCTCCGGCGCGCTTTCCGATAAAATCGGCGCTTTGCGCCTCATGCCGGCGGCGCTGGCGGTGTTTATCGCCGCCCTCCTGCTCCTGTTGTTCCTCGGCCCGGCGCCGTCGCTCCTCCACTTCGCCGCCGGTATGGCCCTCATGGGTTGCGGCATGGGTATGCTGAACACTCCCAATAACAGCGAAATCATGACGGCGGCCGGGAGGAAATACGCCGGGTACGCCGGCGGTTTCATCGCCACCAACCGCAATCTCGCTTTCTGCATCGGCACGGCCGCCGCGACCGGCGTTTTTATGCCGTTGCGCCAGCATTTCGCCCTGACGGCCCCCTACGCCGACGCTTATCTGCTGGCGCTGAAATGCGTCGTCGCCGCCGCCGCCGTCGTCTCTTTGCTCTCGCTTCTGATTTGCCTCCGGCTGAAAACCGTTCAACCGCCGGAGACTGTATAGTTCAGGCAAGTAAATTGTGAAAAGTTTCTCCAACAATACAAGAAAAGAAATAGTTTTTCAGCAAAGTTCGACAAATGTGAAAATTTTCTCTAATTGGCCGGCAATATCTCAATTATTTTTTAATAAAACCGGTTGATATTATTGTTATTTCAATTTATAATTAGTTTGTTCGGTGATAAAGAATAATAAGGGGTTGAACGCACCAGTATGCAAACATTGCTGTTATTCCTGATCCTGTTCCCCGTGGCGGCGGCCTTTCTGCTTCTGGCTGTTCCGGCGGGGCAGGCGCGCCGCCTCGCTGTCTGCGTTTCCGCCGCCCTCATCGCGGGGGCTTCGGTGGTTTTGGCCGCGCAGGCGCTGGGCCGCGACGGGCCGGTGTATTTCGCGGTCGGAGGCCACGCGGTCGATTTGCTTATCTTCGCGGCGGAAATCGTGTTGGGCGGCGTCATCATTGTCATTTCCTTCCGGCAAAAACAATATCTGGCGCTCGGCCTCATGCTGGCCGGACTGATCATGACAATCGTTTACGAAGCGCGCCTGGCGGACAAAGTGCATGTGGCCAGCAATCTGTTCGTGGACAACCTGTCGGTAATCATGGCGCTCATCATCGGCGTCGTCGGCAGTCTGATCGGGGTTTTCGCCCTCGGTTACATGGAGGAATACCATCATCACCGCAAGGACGCGCCGGATCGTTCCAATTTCTTTTTTTTCATCGTCTTCGCCTTCCTCGGCGTGATGAACGGACTTGTATTTGCCAATAATCTCATGTGGATGTTCTTCTTCTGGGAAGTCACGACTTTCTGCTCCTTCTTCCTCATCGGCTACGGGCGGGACGAGGCGGCGGTACGCAACTCCTTTCTCGCCCTGAAACTCAATTTGCTCGGCGGTCTCGCCTTTTCCGCCGCCCTCTTCTTTCTAAATATAAACGCCCATACCGTCGCCTTGAGCGATTTGCGCGGTCTCCCGGCCGGCGCGGCGCTTCTGCCCGCCGCCCTCCTCGCTTTTGCCGGCCTGGCCAAATCGGCCCAGCTGCCCTTCAGTTCCTGGCTGCTGGGAGCGATGGTCGCGCCGACCCCCGTTTCCGCCTTGCTTCATTCCAGCACTATGGTGAAAGCGGGCGTATACCTGGTGATCCGCCTCTCGCCTGTTTTTGTTTATGTGGAAGGCGGCAAAACCGTCGGTCTTTTCGTGGCCTTGGTCGGCGCGGTCACATTTTTACTCACCTCCTGCGCCGCCATAAGCCAGAACGACGCCAAGCGCGTCCTGGCTTATTCCACCATCGCCAATCTCGGTCTCATCATCGTCTGCGCCGGCATCGGCAGCCACAAACTGGCCTGGGCGGCGGTGATGCTCGTCATTTTCCACGCCATCGCCAAATCCTTGCTCTTTCTTTCCGTCGGCACGGTCGAACACGCGGTCGGCGACAGGCGGATCGAGTCCATGGACGGGCTGGCGGGTTATTTGCCGCGCGTGGCGGCATGTATGACCGTCGGCATAGCCGGCATGTTCCTCGCCCCGTTCGGGATGCTGATCAGCAAATGGGCGACGCTGGAGGGTTTGGTGGACGCCAACCCCATCCTGACGATATTCGTGGCTTTCGGCAGCGCGGTGACTTTGATGTTCTGGATCAAATGGCTGGGCAAAATCCTGATCGTCAAATCCGCGCCGGAGAAAGTCAATACGCGCGTGCCAAGCACCCAGACTTTCACTTTGGCCGCCTTGGCGGTTATGACGGCGCTGGTCTGCGCTTTATTCCCGCTGATCTCCAAGTATTTTCTGGAGCCTTTTATCTTCAGCGCTTACCGGCAGATATTCTGGCAGAACGCTGGCAACACCGCCACTTTGCTCTTCATGATGGCGGTCGTGTTCCTGCTGGCCTTGCCCCTGATTTTTCCCGGCAAAAAAGAAACGCGCTCCCTGCGCCCGCAGTATCTGGGCGGGGCTAATCTGGCGGAAAAGGAAAAATTTCACGGCTCCATGGGGCAGGATATTCAGGTAACGCTGAAAAGCATGTATTTAGAAGATATTTTTGGCGAAAACCGCCTCATTCCGCTGGGGGTGGTCGCGACCACGATTTTGATCATAATAATGCTGGGGGTGGTGGTATAATGAATTTTTCGGCGACAGCTCTGATCGGCGCCCTGGTTTATTTAATCGCGGCCCCGCTGATTGGCGGGCTGCTGGCCGGGGCTGACCGGATCATCTCGGCCCGGATGCAGGGCCGCTACGGCCCGCCGCTTTTGCAGCCCTTCTATGACGTCCTGAAACTCTGGCAAAAAGAGACCATCGCGGTCAACCGCCAGCAAAAGGTTTACGTCCTCAGTTTCTTCGTCTTCGTAATCATCGCGGGCTGCATCATGTTCAGCGGCGGCGATTTGCTGCTGGCGGTATTTGCGCTGACTTTGGCCGGCGTTTTTCTGATCATCGCGGCCTATTCCACTTTCTCCCCTTACGCCCATATCGGGGCGGAGCGGGAAATGCTGCAAATGGTCTCCTACGAGCCGATGGTCATCCTCACCATAGTCGGCATGTATATGGCGACGGGCAGTTTCAGCTCGCTGGAGATCGCCCGCCACGACGGGACGCTGTTTTTGAGCCTCCCCTTCATCTTCCTGGGCTTCCTCTTTATTCTGACGATCAAATTCCGCAAATCGCCTTTTGACATCTCCATGTCCCATCACGCCCACCAGGAGATCGTGCGCGGCCTCACGACCGAGTTTTCCGGCCG
>JAIRRL010000130.1 GCA_031255985.1 Gracilibacteraceae bacterium | reverse complement strand
ATTCACAATTTGTCCCTCTCCCTCGAAGCCAGATATTTCCAGTTATTGGGGCAAGAAGGCCAAATCCCGGAAAACGGCTATCACGGCGACGACATCACGGATACGATGCGGCGCCTGATCAGCCGGGACGGGGACGTCTATCTGGCGATGGAGGCCGCCGCCCGGCGCGAGGCCCTGACCGCCTATGCCCTGGCGGAAAAAACGGCCGCCACCCGGCAGACGCTGGCGGATTTCGGCGTCAATTACGACAGGTGGTTCAGCGAAAAACATCTGCATGATTCCGGTTATGTGCAAGACACGCTGGCGGAACTGGGCAAAAACGGCTGCACGGTCGAGCGGGAAGGGGCGCTCTGGCTGAAAAGCGAGGCGGCGGGCGGGGAAAAAGACGAGGTGCTGGTGCGCTCGGACGGAACGCCCACTTATTTTGCCGCCGATATCGCCTACCACCGGCATAAATTCAGCCGCGGCTTCACTCGCCTGATCAATATCTGGGGCGCCGATCACCACGGTCACGTCGCCCGGATGCGGGCGGCGCTGGGCGCGCTGGGCTTTGACCCCGCCGCTTTTCAGGTGATCCTCATGCAGTTTGTCCGCTTGATTGAAGGCGGGGAAGCGATAAAAATGTCCAAACGCGCCGGCAAATACGTCACTTTGCAAGACCTGATCGCGGAGGTGGGCAGCGACGCCGCCCGTTTCCTTTTCCTCATGCGGGCGCCCGATTCTACGGTTGATTTCGATCTTGACCTGGCAAAAAAAGAATCGGCCGAGAACCCCGTTTACTACGTGCAATACGCCCACGCCCGTCTTTGCGCCATCATCCGCCGGGCGCAGGCGATGGGCCTGGATACGGAGCAAACGCCCGCCGCCGCCGTCCTCGCGCTGCTGACCGACCCGCGGGAAACAGCCTTGTTGCGGCAGCTGGCCCTCTGGCCGGAGGAAGTCGCTGTCGCCGCCCGCCTGACGGAACCGCACCGCCTGACGGGCTATCTCATAGAGCTGGCGGGGCTGTACCACAGTTTTTATAACCACTGCCGCGTATTACAGGCGGAAAGCGAAAATCTGCGCTCGGCGCGCGTAGCCCTCGTCCGGGGCGCGCGTCAGGTAATCGCCAACGCGCTCGCTATTTTGGGCGTGACGGCGCCGGAAAGCATGTAAGGTGAAAAAAGATATGGCGAAATTTATTTTTGTGACCGGCGGAGTGGTCAGTTCGCTCGGCAAAGGCATCACAGCGGCTTCTTTGGGCTGTCTCCTGAAAAACAGGGGTTTGAACGTGGCTATCCAAAAATTCGACCCTTATATCAATGTCGATCCCGGCACAATGAGCCCGTATCAGCACGGCGAGGTTTTTGTCACCGACGACGGGGCGGAAACCGATCTCGACCTGGGTCATTACGAGCGTTTTATCGACGTGCCCCTGACGAAAAACAGCAGCGTCACCACCGGCAAAATCTACTGGTCGGTGATCACCAAGGAGCGGCGCGGGGATTATCTGGGCGGCACGGTTCAGGTCATCCCCCATATTACGAACGAGATAAAAGACAATATTTACCGGCTGGCGGAGCAGCATCAGCCGGATATCGTCATCACGGAAATCGGCGGCACGGTCGGCGACATCGAGTCGCAGCCTTTTTTGGAGGCGATCCGCCAGGTGCGGGGCGACCGCGGCCGGGATAACGTCTGCTACATCCACGTCACCCTTTTACCGGGCCTGTCCGCGACCGGCGAGGTGAAAACCAAGCCGACCCAACAATCGGTGAAAGAGCTACGCGGCATCGGCATCCAGCCCGATATACTCGTCTGCCGGGCCGAATTCCCCATAGCGGAGGAACTGAAGGAAAAAATGGCTTTGCTCTGCGATTTGGATAAGGACGCCATCATCAGCCTGCCCACCGCCGAAACCATATACGAAGTGCCGCTGATCATTCAAAAAGACAAGATGGACGATTACGTCCTTTACCGCCTGGGCCTCAAAGCTCCGGCCGCCGACCTGTCCGGCTGGGCCGGCATGGTGGCGAAAATAAAAAAGCCCTGCCGCGAGATTCAAATCGCGATCGTCGGCAAGTACGTCTCTCTGCCGGACGCCTATCTGAGCGTGGCGGAGGCGCTGCGGCACGCCGGCACCCAGCTCGGAACCGGCGCGCGCATCCGCTGGGTGGACGCGGAGGAACTGGAAGCGCCGGAGGCGAATCCGGAGGAAATCCTCCGTCAGGCGAGCGGCGTCCTGGTGCCGGGCGGTTTCGGCAACCGGGGCATAGAGGGCAAGCTGAAAGCGATCCGTTACGCCAGGGAAAACAACGTGCCATATCTCGGCATTTGTCTCGGTATGCAATGCGCGCTGATCGAGTTCGCCCGCGGCGTTTGCGGCCTGGCGGAAGCCAACAGCACCGAGTTTGACGCGGCGACGCCCCATCCGGTCATAGATTTGCTGCCGGAGCAAAAAGGCATGGCTAATCTGGGCGGCACCATGCGGCTCGGCGCTTCTCCCGTGCGGCTCGTGCCGGGGTCGCGGGCGGCGGAGCTTTACGAAAACCGGGAACTGATTTTGGAACGCCACCGCCATCGCTATGAGATGAACAACGATTTCCGCAAATTATTTGAAAACAAGGGATTGCGCTACGCCGGCACGACGCCGGACACGCGCCTCATTGAGATAATAGAGCTGCCGGAGCATCCGTTTTTTGTGGCCTCGCAGTTCCATCCCGAATTCAAGTCCAGGCCCAACCGGCCGCATCCGCTGTTTCAGGCTTTTATCCGGGCCATCCTGGCGCGGCAAGCCCCGGTTCCGGCGGCGGCGGGCGCGGGGGAAGAGGGCCTGGCGCAAGCCGGAGGTCAATAATTGCCGTACACAACAAGACTGCTGCAAGATGAAAAAGACCGGGCGGAATTCAACGCTTTTGTTTGCGCCCATCCCAAGGGCCACGCTCTCCAGCTCTGGGAGTGGGGGGAGATAAAAAGCCGCACCGGCTGGCGTCCCTGGCGTCTCATGCTGACGCGGGGGGGAGAGACGGCGGCGGCGGCCACGGTGCTGGAGCGGCGTCTGCCTCTCGTGGGCAGCCCGATTTTTTACTGTCCACGCGGGCCGGTGGCGGATCCGGCGGACGAACCTTTGCTGCGGGCGACTCTGGCGGCCGTCCGGGAGCTGGCGCGCGAGCGCGGCGCTATTTTGCTGAAAATCGATCCGGATATTCCCGCCGGGGACGCTGATTTCACCCGTTTTCTCCGCGCCAGCGGCTTTCGCGCCCTTGACAGGGGGAAAAATTTTGAGGGCGTGCAGCCCAGATTCGTTTTCCGCCTCGACATCCGGCCGCCGGAAGAAGAGCTGCTGGCGGCCATGCGGCAAAAAACGCGCTACAATATCCGTCTGGCCATGAAAAAAGGGGTGACGGTGTCGCGCGGCAGCCGGGAAGAACTGCCGGATTTTTACGCCGTGCTGCGGGAAACGACGGAGCGGGATAATTTTCTCGTGCGCGATTTCAGCTATTTTGCCGACCTGTACGACACCCTCGTGCCCGCCGGTTACGGCGAGCTGTTTCTCGCCCGCTACGCCGGCCGGATTGTCGCCGGAACCTTCGCCTTCCGCGCCGGGGCGAAAGCCTGGTATATTTACGGCGCTTCCGCCGGGGTTTACCGCGACGTGATGCCGAATTACCTGATCCAATGGGAGATGATCCGCTGGGCCCGCGGTCTCGGCTGTACGCTGTACGATTTTCGCGGCGTCTCCGGCGATCTGACGGAGACCAATCCGCTGTACGGGCTGTACCGTTTTAAAAAAGGCTGGGGGGGCGAGATGACGGAGTTCGTCGGCGAATGGGATTTGGTGTACCGCCCCGTCTTGTACCGGCTCTGGCGCCTGGCGGAAGGCGTTTACTCCGGGGGGCTGAAAAAATTACTGGCGGCGAGATCGTAAACTCGCCGTTTTTTTATTTTTTTCGCCGGAAAAAGAGGAAAAAGGAAGACGGGGAAGAATATATAGCAATCATATATGTTATGTCTGTTTTCAAAGGGGGAAACAGGCGCCGTAAAGCAAGGAGGCTAAAAAAATGAGCGAGGAAAAGAAGTACCGGTTTGAAACCGTCCAGGTACACGGAGGGCAGGAAAGCCCGGATCCGGCGACCGACGCGCGGGCGGTGCCCATTTATCAGACTACGTCCTATGTGTTCAAGGATTCCGCTACGGCGGCCGGCCGTTTTGCCCTGAGCGAGAGCGGCAATATCTACACCCGCATCATGAATCCGACTTGGGATGTCTTTGAGCGGCGCGTCGCCGCCCTGGAAGGCGGCGTCGCCGCGCTGGCCACGGCTTCCGGGGCCGCCGCCATCACTTACGCCGTCTTAAACATCGCCCGCGCCGGCGATCATATCGTTTCCGACCGGCAGCTTTACGGCGGCACGTTCAACCTTTTTGCCAACACGCTCCGCGATCTCGGCATCGAGACTTCTTTTGTGGACGGCAGCAAGCCGGAGGAGTTTGCGCGGGCTGTCCGCCCGGAGACAAAGCTTTTCTTTTTTGAAACGCTGGGCAATCCCAATTCCACGGTCGTCGATATAGAGGCGGTCGCCGCCATCGCCCATGAGCGCGGGATTCCCGTCGTCGCAGACAATACTTTCGCGACCCCGTATCTGCTGCGTCCGCTGGAATACGGGGTAGACATCGTGGTTCATTCGGCCACAAAATTCATCGGCGGCCACGGCACTTCCATCGGCGGGATCATCGTGGACGGCGGCCGTTTCGCCTGGGACGCCGGCGATAAATTTCCCGGTCTCAGCCAGCCGAACCCCAGCTACCACGGGGTTGTTTTCACGCAAGCCGCGGGCAACGCCGCCGCTTATATCACCAAGGCCCGCACGACCTTGCTCCGCGATACCGGGGCCGCCCTCTCGCCTTTTAACGCCTTCCTGTTCCTTCAGTGCCTGGAAACTCTGTCCTTGCGGGTGGAGCGGCATGTCGCCAATACGGTTAAAACCGTCGATTTTCTGGCCGGGCATCCGCAGGTGGAAAAAGTCAACCATCCGCTGCGGCCGGATCACCGCGATCACGCCCTTTTTAGCAAATATTTTCCTTTGGGGGGCGGCTCTGTTTTCACTTTTGAAATCAGGGGCGACGCGGAAAAAGCCCGCAAATTCTGCGAGGGGCTGGAATTATTTTCCTTGCTGGCCAATGTGGCCGACGTAAAATCGCTGGTCATCCATCCGGCGTCAACCACTCATTCCCAAACCAGCGAAGCGGAGCTGCGCGAACAGGGCGTTAAGCCCAATACCGTCCGCCTCTCCATCGGCACGGAGCATATCGACGATATCATCGCCGATCTGACGCTGGGGTTCCGAGCGGCGGAGTAGGGCGGCGGCGGCGCGGGATTCGGGCCGTGCGGGATTCGGGCGGCGCGGCAAAAGGATTGCCCGGGCGTATTTACATTTTCCCCTCCATCGGTTAGAATAAGCGCAGGATCGGAGAGGAGACGGGGTGGACGCGGAAAAATCGGAGCCGGCGGCGGCTTACCTGCGGCGGGTGGGCAGCAGGGACCGGGCGAAAAAGTCGCTTGGGCAAAATTACTTAATCGACGACGCTTTGCTGGAACGCATGGCGGCGGCGGCGGTTCCGCCCGGCGGCGGGCCGCTGCTGGAAATCGGGCCGGGTCTGGGTACGCTGACGCGCGAGTTGCTCCGGCGGCTGGAAAACGCGGCCGGGGCGGAGGCGGGGGTACGCTTTTGGGCGGCGGAACTGGACGGGAGCAAGGTCGCCGTCCTCCGGCGGGAGTTCGGCGGCCGGCCGCTTTGTTTGCTGAACGCGGACGCCCGCGCCGTGATTCTTTCCGACTTGTGGGGGAGCGAAAAAGGGGCGGTTTGCGGCAATCTGCCCTATTATATCGCCAATCCGCTCCTGCGCCATTTTTTGCGGCAGAGAGACTCGCTTTCCTTGCTGACCGTCATGGTGCAAAACGAAGTGGCGGAGCGTCTCACCGCCTTGCCGGGCAGCCGGGCTTACGGCGTTCTTTCCATAGCGGCGCGCCTCTACGCGGAGGGGGAGATTTTGTTCCGGGCGCCGGCGGCGGCTTTCCGGCCCGCGCCCAAGGTGACTTCCGCCGTCGTCCGCCTGCGCCCCCGTCTCTATCCCGGCCTGTCGCTGCCGGAGGAAGAATTGCTGGCCGCCGCGAAAGCGGCTTTTGCCCAGCGGCGCAAAACCGTGCTGAATTCCCTTGCCGCCGCCTGGGGCCGGGACAAGGAGAGTTTGCGCCTCCTGCTGCGACAGGCGGCCATCCCGGCGGCCGCCAGGGCGGAAGGGCTGACGATCGAGGATTTTCAGCGCCTGGCTCTGGCGGCCAGGGATTTTTTGCGCGAATAAAGGATGCATTATGTTAGGTACTTTTGTCAATGTGGCGGCGGTGCTGGCCGGCGGGATCGCCGGCCTGCTGCTTAAGGGCCGCCTGTCCAGCCGGGTGACGGAAAACCTGCTGCGGGTCATGGGGCTTTGCGTCTGCGTCATCGGCCTAAACAGCGCCGCCGGCGGCGATACGCTCCTGCTGGTGGTGGCGCTGGCTTCCGGCTGCGTCCTCGGCGAATTAGCCGATCTGGACGGCGGCCTGAACCGCTTCGGCGCCTGGATTCAGCGTAAAATGAGCGGCGGCGAAGGTTCGTCCATCGCCGAGGGTTTCGTGACCGCCAGCTTGCTTTTTTGCGTCGGGGCCATGGCCATAGTCGGTTCCATTGACAGCGGCCTGCGCGGGGATCACAGCGTTATCTTCACCAAATCCGTCATAGACGGCGTGTCGGCGATGGTTTTCGCCTCCGCTCTCGGCGCGGGCGTATTGCTCTCTGGCGTCTCGGTTCTCATTTACCAGGGCGCGATCGTCCTCTGCGCCGCCAGTCTGCAAAACGTTCTTTCCCCGGCTCTGATCACCCAGATTTCCGCCGTCGGCGGGGTGATGATTCTCGCTCTGGGCCTCAATATGGCTTTGGGGGCAAAAATCAAGGCCGCCAATCTCCTGCCGGCTTTTCTGACGGCGGCCGGGTATTATTTTCTCTTTCTGGTC
>JAIRRL010000119.1 GCA_031255985.1 Gracilibacteraceae bacterium | reverse complement strand
AACGCCTCGAAAAACAGCGACATAAAGCGGGAAAACGCCAATGTAAACGGGGACACGGCGATGGGGACGATGCTAAAATACGGTTCGGAAGGCGCGAAGCAGTTTTACGAAATGTTCGTGTTAAAACCGGAACACTCCAAAGCGCACAAAATCGGCGATATCCATATACATGACCTTGATTTTCTCACGATGACGACCACCTGCTGTCAGATCGATATAGCCGGTCTTTTCCGCGACGGTTTTACGACAGGGCACGGCGTTTTGCGCGAACCGGCCGATATAGCCAGTTACGCGGCTCTGACCTGCATCGCGATTCAGGCCAATCAGAACGACCAGCACGGCGGCCAGAGCATCGTCAATTTTGACTACGGCCTGGCCTTGGGCGCGCGAAAAACCTACCGGCGCAAATACCGGGACAACATGGCCAAAGCGCTTGAGCTGCGGGCCGGGGTCACGGAAACAGACGAATATCTCAAAGAGCTGCAGAGCGAACTCCTGGCCGAAGGGCTGGAGTTGCGCATGGACGACCACGACGGTTACACGGCGGCGGAAGCGGCGCGGCTCCGGCAGCGCTATCCCCAGGCGGCGAAAAGCATTGCCGACTGTCAGACCTTCGCCCTGAGCAAGGCGGTCGCGGAAACTGATCGCGCTACTTTTCAGGCGATGGAAGCGCTGATTCATAACCTGAACACTATGCACTCGCGCGCCGGCGCCCAGACCCCTTTTTCCTCCATCAACTACGGCATGGACACTTCGGCGGAGGGGCGCATGGTGATCAAAAACGTGCTGCTCGCCCAGGAAGCCGGCCTGGGCAACGGGGAAACCCCTATTTTCCCCATCCATATATTCCGCGTCAAAGAAGGGGTGAATTATTTCCCCACCGATCCCAGCTACGATTTGTTTCGCCTTGCCTGCCGCGTGAGCGCCAGGCGCATGTTTCCAAATTTTTCCTTCCAGGACGCGTCCTTTAACAAAAAATATTACCGGGAAGGTCAGCCGGAAACGGAAATCGCTTACATGGGCTGCCGCACGCGCGTGATAGGCAACGTGCACGATCCGGAGCGCGAAATCACCTACCGGCGCGGCAACCTGAGTTATACGTCTATAAATCTGCCCCGGATCGCCATCCGCGCCCATCACAGCATCGAATGGTTTTTTGAGGAACTCGACCGTAAAATCGATCTTGTCATTGAACAATTGCTGGAACGCTTTGAAATTCAGGCGCGCAAGACCGTGCGCAACTATCCGTTTCTCATGGGCAGCGGCGTCTGGATCGACAGCGAAAAGCTGGGGCCGGACGATGAAGTGCGCGAAGTGCTGAAACACGGTACTTTATCAATCGGTTTTATCGGTTTGGCGGAAACGCTGAAAACGCTGACGGGATTTCATCACGGCGAGTCGGACAGCGCCCAGAATCTGGGGCTTGATATCGTGGCTCATATGCGCAAGCGGATGGACGACGAAAGCCGCAAGCGGCGGATGAATTTTACCCTGATCGCCACGCCGGCGGAGGGGCTTTCCGGCCGTTTTGTCGCATTAGACCGCGAGCAGTACGGCGAGATAGAGGGCGTAACCGACAAGGAATTTTACACCAACTCCTTTCACATCCCGGTTTATTTTCCCATAAACGCCTATGACAAAATCCGCCTGGAAGCTCCGTACCACGAGCTGACGAACGCCGGCCACATCACCTATGTGGAATTGGACGGCGATACGGCGAAAAATATCGACGCTTTTGAAAAAATTATCCGTTGCATGCACGATTTGAATATCGGCTACGGCTCGATCAACCATCCCGTGGACAGCGACCCGGTTTGCGGCTATACCGGCGTTATCGGCGAATATTGCCCAAAATGCGGCCGGCGGGAAGGCGAGGGCGAAGCGCCGTTTGACCGGATTCGCCGCATCACCGGCTACCTGGTCGGAACGCTTGAGCGTTTCAACAACGCCAAACTTGCGGAAGTGCGCCATCGGGTCAAACATGACCTGAATTGCGGCGAAAATTAAAAAAAACTATGCGGTTAAGAGTCGCCGGCGTGATCAATGATTCTATCGTGGATGGGCCGGGCCTGCGCCTGGCGGTTTTCTGCCAGGGCTGCCCCCGCCGCTGTCCGGGCTGTCACAATCCCGGCGCTTGGGACGAAAACGGCGGCTATTGGCTGGATACGGCGGAAATACTGGCGGCGGCCCGGCGCAATCCCCTGCTGACCGGCATAACGCTGACCGGCGGCGAACCTTTTTTGCAGGCGACGGCGGCGGCGGCCCTGGCCGCAGCCGCTAAAGCGCGCGATCTGCATATCGCGACTTATACCGGCTATACCTGGGAGGAACTCCTGGCCGGGCCGCCGGAGTGGCTGGAATTGCTGCGGCAAACCGATCTGCTGATCGACGGGCCGTTCGTCGCCCGTAAGCGCGATATTGATCTTTTGTTTCGCGGTTCAGCCAATCAACGCCTGATTGACGCGCCGGCTTCTCTGGCCGGCGGCGGGCTTGTCGCCTGGGAGGCGGATTAGAAAAATATTCTATAAAAGTCAAATATTGCCTGGATAAACTCTGTTCAGCCGCCGCCGCGCCGCCGCCGTCAGCTCCCGGACGACGCTCACCGGCGTCGGCTGCGCGTCATTCAGGCGATAACACGGAAAAAACCGCGTGATATGCAGGGGAATATTCGCGTCCACTCCGGCCAGCCAGCCGGCCAGTTCCTCCACTTCCGCCGGACTGTCGTTCCAGCCGGGAATAACGAGTAGCGTCGCCTCAACATGACAGACCGCCGCCGCCAGCTCGACATTGCGGCGCACGACGGCGAGATCGCCGCCCAGTTCCGCGTAACCCTCCGGCCGAAAAGTCTTGACGTCGATATTCATAGCGTCAATCAAAGGCAAAAGGCCGCGCCAGGCTTCCGCCGCCGCGTAACCGTTCGTAACCAGGACGCTGGCCAAACCGTTTTCTTTGAGCAAGGCCGCGGTCTCCCGCACAAACTCGTATTGCACCAGCGGTTCGTTATAGGTAAAAGCCAGCCCGATATTGCCTTGCGGCACGAGAGCGGCGGCCATATCCACCAATTCCGCCGCGCTGTAAAAACGGCCGGCGGCTTCGTCTTTGCCCGCCATGGCGATGGCATGATTCTGGCAATGCGGGCAACGCAGATTGCAGCCATAACCGCCGGCTGAAAGCACTTGCCGGCCGGCGTGAAAATGACGAAGCGGTTTTTTCTCAACCGGGTCAAGCGCCAGAGCCGTCAAAAAACCGTAATCCCATAACCGCACCTCCCCCGCCTTGTTAGTCCGGGCGCGGCAAAATCCGCTCTCTCCCGGCCTGAGCCGGCAGTGGCGGGGGCAAATCAGGCAGCGGACGGCTTCACCGCTCATCCGCTCTCCGTTTTGACGCCGCGCGCCGCCAGAAGATTGGCGAAGGAGAGAATTCCCGCCAGCAAAAACACATATTCCGGCCCCCATACATACCAGATAGTTCCGCAAACAAAGGAACCGATCACGCCGACCACATGATCTATGCTCATGCCGAGCGAAAGCGACGGCGTCACGTCGTCCGCGCTTAAGGCGATGGAGCGCAGATATACGGCCCGCACCATCGCGAACTGAGCCGACATGCGATCAATGATATTCAGGAGATAGACCAGCATCATGCCGATCCCGGTCAGAATAACCGCGGTGTGAGTGATCCAGCGGCTTAAAAAACCGTAGGCGATATAGATGGAAATGAAAGCGAAAGCTTCCGCCGTCATGACGTTGCGGACGCCGAACCGGTCAATCCATTTGCCCACCTGGGGCATAAAGAATATACCGATGAACGAGCCAACGACAGAGAGAACGGACATCGTGTCAGCGCCCAAATCCAGCAGGTCAATCAACACCCAGGGACTGTATACGAGCATAATCTGTTTGCGCCCGCCGAACAGGGCGCAAATAACGTAATACCGCAGATAGGCCCGGCGAAAAACGAGTTTGGGCGGAGCGCCGGCCGCGCCGCCGTTTTCTTCCTTGGGCATGAGCCGAAACAGAAAAACAAAGAGCAAACATACGGCGATCAGACAGGCGGCCGCCCAAAAAAACACGGCGACAGGCGTGTTAAAATCGAAAAACCCGGAGCGAAAGCCCAGAAAAGTGATAACGCCCGCGACCATGAAGAAGGCCATGCGGACGCTGTTTACCCGGCCGAGCATAGCGCCCATGTTTTCCTTGCGCGCCAGCGCCAGCCCGATGCTGTCGCCGAGAGCGATATACATATGTACGCCCATAGAGTAAATAAACAGAAAAATCAGCATGACCGGGAAGGTGGGGCGGAAAAAACCGAGAACGATCAGAGCGGCGGCGCTCATAGCGTGAGCGATCAAAGCCGCGCGCACGTCGCCCAGCGAAGCCAGAGCCGCAATGACAAAAATCGCCAGCACGCCCGGCATCTCGCGCGGGAACTCAATAAAACCGCGCTGTTGGGCGTTCACGTCATAAGCGTCTTTGAAATAATTGGCAAGGAGGTTGTCGCTGAAACCCATAGCCAAACCAATAAGAGCCGTGCTGATGAGGAAAATTTTTACAGCTTTGTTCATTATTCTCCACTTCCGCCGTCATATGAGTTTATTTTTCTTATTTGCCGCCTCGCAGCTTCCAGTCCAGCGTCGCCGTCCGCCAGGCGTGTTCCGAAAGCCCGCGGACGGAATGGCTCCTGGCGTAATCTTCCATTTCCCGGCGGGAAAATGAAGTGGCGCGGCGAATACAGGCGTGACAAAATCCCGCTCCGTTTACGGGCCTGTTTTCGCCGCAGGCGCGACAGGCCGCCCGGCCGGCGGCCTGTCGCGGGCGGCTGGCGCGCAAGGGCGGCAGCCCGGTTTTCTGCCCGTATGGCAGTTTTTCGTTGCGCCCGGCCACAGCGATGGCGTAAGAGCGGGCCAGATCGGCAAAATGACGGCGCAAAGTCTCCGGGTCGGTCTGACCGGGAACGCTTATGCCCGCCCTCCCATATATCTCCAGGCGATCGGCGGCGGCAATCGCTTCGACGCAACGCAAATAAGCGGCGCGGGGATCGCCGCCCCACCCTAAGGCAACATCCGCGGCCCGGATTTCCGCGAGCAGTTTTTCATAAGCGTCGCCGCAACCGTCGCAAACCTGCCGCCATCTGCGCTCCGGCGGCAAGGGCTGACGGCAGAGCCGGCAATGAGGCTGAAATATTGGCATAGGTGAAGTCTCTTTCGCCTTATTGCTCGTTCAACACGGCTTCAAAATCCGCTTCATGCCTACGGACTATTTCCACCAGATACGGGTCAAAATGAGCGCCGCTGTCGGCGTAAATGATAGAGAAAGCTTTTTCCGGCGGGAAGGGTTTCTTGTACGGCCGCGTGGAGGTCAAAGCGTCAAAAACGTCGGCAATTGCCGCAATGCGCGCGCTGAGCGGTATTTCCGCGCCGCTGATTCCACGCGGATAACCGGAGCCGTTCCATTTTTCGTGGTGGCCGTAGGCGATGTCGCGGGCGGTCAGGAGCAAAGAATCCCCGCCCATCTCGTTTACCGCGTCATGCAGCATATCTTCGCCATAAACAGGGTGCATTTTTATTATTTCAAATTCCTCCGGCGTCAGCTTGCCCGGCTTGAGCAACACGGCGTCGGGAATGGCTATTTTGCCGAGATCATGCAATTTGGTGGCTTCCACTATGTCCTGGCCTTCGGAAACGGTGAGCAGATAGCCTTCTTTGGGCCGCGCCAGCAAATCCTCCACCAGGACGCGGGAAAAACCGGTAGTGCG
>JAIRRL010000063.1 GCA_031255985.1 Gracilibacteraceae bacterium | reverse complement strand
CGCTGTCCCACAGCCGCAAGTTTGATGTTATCGTCGAGTATTTCATCGCCAGCGGCAAGTACGATATTTTTGAGATTAACAACGTGCTGTTCGAGTACGACCAGCCGCTGTTGGGAGGGGCATGATGGGTAGGGATACTGCGATGTTAGATAGTATTTTGTATTTTGCCAATGATTGCTTTTAGATTCTCAGGAATTGATGGCGCGATTGAGCAAACGATAGACGAGTTGTGGGGTTATCCTGATGAAACATCAGGCGAATTATACGAGTTTTATGTTCAACTGTTGAGTGTCAGTTTCAGAAATAATGTCGCCCGACGAGCGACCTTTTGACCGCCGCTCCGCGGTAAACTCTGTTCATAAACTAAATCCGAACGGAGGCTATCACGATGAAAAAAGGACTAACCGAACTCGTATTCATTCTCGACAAGAGCGGCTCAATGAGCGGCTTGGAGGGCGACACAATCGGCGGCTACAACTCAATGCTCGACAAGCAGAAAGCCGTCACGGGCGAGTGCCAAATCACGACTGTGCTGTTCGACAACAACTACGAACTGCTCCACGACCGCACCGACATCCGCGCCGTTAGCCCGTTGACCGAGAACGAGTACCAAGTCGGCGGTTCGACCGCTCTGCTCGACGCAATCGGACGCACGATAAACAAAATCGGCAACGCCCAAAAGCACACCGCCGATGACTACCGCGCCGAGAAGGTGATGTTAGTGATCATCACAGACGGCGAGGAAAATTCAAGCCGCGAGTACACCGCCGAAAAAGTCAAAGCCCAAATAGAGCGACAGAAGTCAAAACACGGCTGGGAGTTCATTTTCCTCGGCGCGAACATCGACTCTGTGGAGTTCGCGGGACGCTTTGGCATCGACCATAGCCGCGCCCAGAACTTCTATAATGACAGCGCGGGTGTCGCATTGAATTACCTCGAGGTGAGTAAAGCCGTCGCTTCGTTCAGAGCCGCTCCCTGCGGAGCGCCGCTCGCCGAAGACTGGAACGCAGAAATTGAAAGTGATTACAAGCGCAGAGAGGGCCGGAAATAAGGAGAAATGCGCTACCGCGCCGATTCTTTCTATCGTAAGTCTTTCAGCGCCCGCGCCAGTTCAGGCAAGGGAATTTCCCGCTGCTCGCCCGTCCGCATGTCGCGGGCGGCGACGACGCCGCGCTCCAGTTCGTTTTCACCGCAGATAAAAGTGAAAGCGGCGCCTTTGCGGTCGGCGAATTTGAGCTGGCTTTTTAAGCTTTGTCCCTGCAAATCCATCAGCACGGTAAACCCGGCGGCCCGCAACTCCGCCGCCAGCCGGACGGCCCGCCGCCGGGCCTCCGCGCCCAGAGCCGCCAGCACATAGCGGGGCGGCCCGGAGAGCGGCAGGCTGACGTTTTGTTCCGCCAAGGCGCCCAGCAGCCGTTCCAGGCCGAGCGCAAAACCGACGCCCGGCGTTGGCGGGCCGCCCAGTTCTTCCATCAGACCGTCGTAACGGCCGCCGCCGCAAATGGCGTTCTGGGCGCCGAGACCGGGGGCGATGATTTCAAAAGCCGTTTTGCAATAATAGTCAAGCCCGCGTACCAGGCGGCTGTCCAATTGGTAAGGCGTGTCCGTCGCCGCCAGATAAGAGCGCACCGCCGCGAAATGCTCCCGGCAGTCGGGGCAAAGATAATCAGGCAGTTCCGGCGCGGCGGCCGTCGTCGCCTGGCAAGGCTCTTTTTTGCAATCGAGAACGCGCAAGGGATTTTTTTCCAGCCGGACGCGGCAATCCGCGCACAGTTCGGGGGCGCGTGGCTGCAGAAAAGCGGTCAGGGCGGCGTGATAGTTCCGCCGGCAAACGGGGCAGCCGACGGAGTTGAGCCGGAGCGACAGTCCCCGCAGGCCCAGTTTTTCCCCTAAAGTCCAGGCCAGCCAGACGATTTCGGCGTCAGCCAGCGGATCGCCGGTTCCCAGCGCTTCGACCCCGAATTGGTGAAATTGATGAAAACGCCCGGCCTGCGGTTTTTCATACCGGAACATTGGCCCGATATAGTAGAGTTTCCAGGGCGGCGTCTGGCCGTACAGTTTGTTTTCCGCGTAAGCGCGCGCGACCGCGGCCGTTCCCTCCGGACGGAGGGTCAGCGAGCGGCCGTTTTTGTCCTCAAAAGTGAACATCTCTTTGTTCACTATATCCGTCGTCGCGCCGACCCCGCGCCGGAAAAGCTCCGTCGCCTCAAAAACCGGCGTGCGGATTTCCTCATAGCCGCAGCTTTGGCATAAAGCGCGGATTTCATTTTCCACATATTGCCATTCGGCCGTCTGCCGCGGCAAAAAATCCTGGACGCCTTGCGGGCGTTGAATCGACATAAGAAGTCCTCCCGGCTGCTTTGTTGTTTAAAATATTACCACGGCCGCCGCCGCTTGGCAAGTCAGGCCCTGTTGTCAAACTCCTTTTTTTCCTGTAAAATAAGCATGGCCGGGCTACACTCAGGCGAGGCCGGGCGAGACTCGGCGAGCCGGAACAAAATCTAAAGGATAAAGACTGTAGACCGAAGACCGTAAACCGTAAACCGTAGACTGTAGACCGTAGACTCTAGACCGTAGACTGAAAACCGAAGGCTGAAGAAAAACGGAGCGTACCGCAAATGCGCATCGGCATACTCGACTCGGGCGTGGGCGGCCTGACTTTGCTGGCGACGGCGCTGAACATACTGCCGCAAGAAGACTACTATTATTACGCGGACGTGGATCACGCCCCTTACGGGCTGCGCTCGGAAAATGAAGTGCTGGAATTCACGCTCCGGGCGGCGGATTTTTTGGCGGAGCGCGGGGCCGGGGCGCTCGTCGTGGCCTGCAACACGGCGACCAGCGCGGCGATCGGGGCGTTGCGCCGCCGCTTTGCTTTTCCGGTTTTTGGCATGGAACCGGCGGTCAAACCGGCTCTGGCCGCGCAAAAAAACGGCCGGATTCTGGTGACGGCGACGCCGCTGACTTTGCGTTTGGAAAAATATCACAACCTCGTCGCCAGCCTGCGGGCCGAGGACGTGGTGGACGAACTGCCGCTGCCGGAACTCGTGACTTACGCCGAGCGGGAAGTATTCGGCGACGCCGTGCTGCCCTATCTGCGCTCGGCCGGCGCGGGGCTTGACCTGACGCGCTATTCCACCGTAGTGCTGGGCTGCACCCATTTTCCTTTTTATCGCGACCAATTTCGCCTCCTCCTGCCGGCGGCCGCCGTCATCGACGGCAACGAAGGAGTTATCCGCCATCTGGCCGGCACGCTCGCCAGAGACGAACGCCTGAGAGGGGGGGGCGGGGAAGGCGCGGTAAAATTTTTCTGTTCGGGGCGGGAAGACGACTCGGAATATCAGCGCCGCCTGAAACGCGCTCTGGCCTGGCTGCTCCAGTCCGGGCGCCCGCAAAAAACCGCGCGCGGGCCTGGCGCCTGAACCTTTGCGGCGGGCGCTTTTTTTGCTATAATTTGCTATAATCAGACTGTAATCAGACTGTAATCGGACTGTAATCGGACTGAAGAGGGGAGGGGTTTTCCATCGAAACGCCGGAAACGCCGCGCGCCGCCAATTTTATCCACGCGATCATTCGCGCGGACTTGCGGGAAAACAGGAACGGGGGGAAAGTCCACACCCGTTTTCCGCCGGAACCGAACGGCTATCTGCATATCGGACACGCCAAATCCATCTGCCTGAACTTCGGGACGGCCCTGGAATTCGGCGGCGAGTGCAATCTGCGCTTTGACGACACAAACCCGGCAAAAGAGAGCGCGGAATACGCCGCCGCTATCCGCGCCGACGTCCGCTGGCTCGGCTTTGACTGGGGGGAGCGCCTTTATTACGCCTCGGATTATTTTCCCCGCCTCTATGATTTTGCCTGCCGCCTGATTGAAAAAGGCCTGGCCTATGTCTGCGAACTGACGGCGGAGGAAATCCGCGCCTATCGCGGCACTTTGACCGAACCGGGGCGGGAAAGTCCTTACCGGACGCGGGAAGCGGCGGCCAACCTGGATTTGTTCCGCCGGATGCGGGAAGGCGAATTCCCCGACGGAGCGATGGTGTTAAGAGCCAAAATCGACATGGCCTCGCCCAACCTCAATTTGCGCGATCCCGTGCTTTACCGCATCACGCGCCAAAACCACCACCGCACAGGCGACGCCTGGTGCATTTATCCCATGTACGATTTCGCCCATCCCCTCTCGGACGCCATAGAGGGGGTCACCCATTCCATTTGCACGATGGAATTCGAGGATCACCGCCCGCTGTACAACTGGCTCATAGACAGTTTGATTGAGGAAAATCCGCCGCGGCAGTACGAATTCGCCCGCCTGGAACTCACGCGCACCGTCATGAGCAAACGGCGGCTGCGCCAGCTCGTCGAAGACGGCGTCGTTTCCGGCTGGGACGACCCGCGTATGCCCACGCTTTCCGGTCTCCGGCGGCGGGGCTATACGCCGGAAGCCATCCGCGATTTTTGCGAACGGATAGGAGTGGCCAAGGCTAACAGCCTCGTGGACGCGGCTCTGCTCGAATACTGCGCGCGCGAGGATTTAAACCGGCGGGCCGAGCGGCGGCTGCTCGTTCTCCGGCCGCTCAAAATCATCATTGATAATTACCCGCCGGATCAGACCGAATATCTGGAAGCGGAAAATCACCCGGACGACCCGGCGGCGGGGGTGCGCCTTCTGCCTTTCGGCCGGGAAATCTACATCGAGCGGGACGACTTTATGGAAAATCCTCCCAAAAAATTCTTCCGCCTCCGCCCCGGCGGGGAAGTGCGCCTGAAACACGCCTATATCATCACTTGTGTGGATGTGGTCAAAGACGCCGCCGGTCAGGTGAGCGAGGTTCACGGTCTCTATGAGCCCCTCAGCAAAAGCGGGGGGGAAAACGCCGGGCGCAAAGTACGCGGCACATTGCACTGGGTGGCGGCCAAAGAAGCGGCGCCGCTGGAAG
>JAIRRL010000215.1 GCA_031255985.1 Gracilibacteraceae bacterium | reverse complement strand
GCCAACTGAGCCCGGTCGTTCACGCCCAGCGCCTCCTCCGCCGCCGCCCGCGCCGTCGCCACCCGCATCCCGGCCGCGCGCAGGCCGCCGAGAACATCCGGCAAATAATACTCGCCCTGCGCGTTTTGCGGCGCCAGCGCCGCCAACGCCGCCCGCAGCGGCGCGGCCGCGAAACAATAAACCCCGGCGTTGATTTCCCGGATCGCCAGCTGCTCCGGCGCAGCGTCCTTTTCCTCCACCACGCCGGCAAACTCCCCGGCCGGATCACGCAAAACCCGGCCATACCCGGCGGGCGCCGGCAAAACCGCCGTCAGAAAAGCCGCCGCCGCTCCGCGCCCGCATTCTTCCCGCAGAGCCTGAAGACTCTCCGGCCGAATCAGCGGTTGATCAACGCTGAGAACGACCACGTCCGCTCCGTCGCCGATCAAAGGCATAGCCTGCCGGAGCGCGTGGCCTGTCCCCAATTGTTTTTCCTGCGGCACGGCGATCGCCCGTTCCCCGACATAAGCTTCCACTTCCTCCCGGCCGCTGCCCAGCACGATATAAACGCGCGCCGGATCAAGCGAGGCCGCCAACGCCAAAACGTATTCCACCATGGGTTTTTCCGCCAATTGGTGCAACGCTTTCGGTCGGGAGGATTTCATCCGCGTTCCCAGTCCCGCGGCTAAAATCACCGCTACCGTCTCCGTTTGCATGAATCCCCCTCCGCGAGTCAGGGCGCTTATCCGCGCCTGCCTTATAGTCCCGTTTTGAACAATTCGGCGCGCCCGGCCCGATTCCTTTCCTGCCGGAGCGCTTTATCGAGTGGATAAATCTACAAATTTTGTACATTCCTTCCAAAAGGCCAGCCTCACTGTACCCACCGGCCCGTTGCGGTGTTTGGCGATGATGACTTCGGCAATGCCCTTATCTTCGGATTCTTTATTATAATATTCATCCCGGTAAATAAAGGCGACCACGTCGGCGTCCGCCTCAATAGAGCCGGATTCCAGCAAATCGGACATGACCGGGCGTTTTTCCTGCCGCAGCTCCACGCCGCGATTCAGCTGCGAGAGAGCGATGACCGGAATTTTTAGTTCGCGGGCCAGAGCCTTCAGGCCGCGCGAGATCTGAGCCACTTCCTGCTGCCGGTTTTCCGTCCGCCGGCCCAAGGACATCTGCTGGAGATAATCGATCACGATCATATCCAGGCTTTCTTTATTTTGCTCCAGCTCCAATTGCAGCCGCCGGGCGCGGGAACGCAAATCGCCAAGAGTTACGCCCACGGCGTCGTCGATATATATTTCCGCCGCGTCCAGCAAAGCCTGGGCGTTGGCCAGCTTCCCCCAGTCGCCGTCCGACAGTTCGCCCGTGCGCACACGCTGCTGATCCACCATCGACTCGGAACAGAGCATCCGCTGCATCAGCTGCTCCCGCGACATCTCCAGGCTGAACAGAGCTATTCTTTTCTGTGATTTCAAAGCCGCGTTCTGAACCATATTGAGGGCCAGAGCGGTTTTGCCCATGGAAGGCCGGGCGGCGATGATTATGAGGTCTGAATTCTGCCAGCCGGAAGTGATGCTGTCCAGATCGCGAAAATGCGAAGGCACGCCGCTCAAGACGCCGCGATGCTCAAACAGGTATTCTATTTTGTCCATCGTCTGCTGCAGCAGTTCCCGCATGACGGCAAAATTTTTGCGTGACCGCCGCTGGGCTATGTCCAGCAGTTGTTTTTCCGTCTCTTCCAGCAGTTCCCGCGCTTCTTTTTCCGGCTGATATCCCTGTTCCTGCACCGTTTGGGCCAGGCGGAGCAGTTCCCGCAGCAAGGATTTTTCCGCGATGATCTGAGCGTAATATTCGGCGTGGGCGGCGGAAGGCACACTCCGGGCGATCAGCGCTACCGTTCCCATGCCGCCGATCCGCTCCAGCGCCCCGTTTTTGCCGAGTTGTTCCGTCACAGTGACGAGATCGCAGGGATCCCCCCGATCGTATATTTCCGCGACAGCGGCAAAAATCAGCCGGTGATTATCCCGGTAAAAATCCTCCGGCCGCAATATCTCAAAAACAACGCTTGCCCGCTTGATATCCAGCAGGAGAGAGCCGAGAACCGCCTGTTCCGCTTCCAGATGGTGCGGCGGTATCTTCAGATTTTCCACGGGCGGATTCCTTTCCCGGTTCACAGAGCTTCTATGTTAATCCGCAAGGAAGCCGTCACTGCCGCATGCAGTTTCACCGCCACCGTGTATTCCCCCACCGCTTTCAGCGGTTCTTTTATTTCGATTTTACGCCGATCCACGCGCAAGTCGTACAGTTCGGCCAGATTGTCAGCGATTTCCTTATTGGTGACGGCGCCGAACAGACGGCCGGCGGAACCGGTTTTAACTTTCAGCGGCAAAACGATCTCCGCCAGCCGGGCGGCGTCGGCTTCCGCTTTCGCTTGCTCCCGCGCCCGCCGCTCGTCTTCTTTTTTCAACTTGTGCGCCAGATCCTGCCGATTGCCTTCCGTCGCCGGAATCGCCAGTTTGCGCGGCAACAGAAAATTGCGGCCGTAACCGTCGGCCACGTCGCGAAGTTCGCCCTTTTTCCCCAGGTCTTTGACATCCTGCGTCAAAATAATTTTCATCCCGTCCTCCTGATATTTTTAGCGGTCTCAGGTAAACAACATTAAATTATTCTATACGCGATTCTGATTGTCCTGCCGGAAGTCCAATTTTATCTGCCAAATCATGTCTCAATTATGTCTCATTTCTAATCATTTTATATTTTTTTACAAACTGCAAGCAATGATAAACCGGGCAGATGTATCCACACTTTATCCAGAATTTTGTTTAGCAAAAAATCTATATTCAG
>JAIRRL010000224.1 GCA_031255985.1 Gracilibacteraceae bacterium | reverse complement strand
CTAATTCTGTACTCAGCAACGCCATCCGCAATACGATTCTGGGGGGCGGGGGGCGCGTTGACCAAAACGCGGCGACCGAGGGAACCGGCGCAACCGGTTCCGGTTCCGGCGCGGGCTCGGGAGCGCCTGCCCCCGACCCAGGCGGCGCCGCCGATACCGGGTCTGGACTGGAGGACGGCGCCGATTCCGGCGGCGGCGCGGATCCCGGCGCGGGGAGCGAGGGCGGCGCGCCGGCGACGGAAAGCGGCGGCGGCGGCCCGGATGACACTGGCGCGGGCGGCGCGGATACTGGCGCGGGCGGCGCGGACACTGGCGCGGGCGGCGCGGATACTGGCGCTGATACCGGCGCTGGCGCCGGCGGCGGCGACCAGACGCCGGAGGTTTCGGCGCCGATTCCTGTGATCCGGTCCGTGACCGGCGGCGCTGTCGGAGGGGATACGGCAAATAATGAGTGATAACAGCGTCAACATCGGTTTATTGGGTCTCGGTACGGTAGGCGGCGGCGTAGCCGCCGTTCTGGCGCAAAACGGCGCCGCCATCGCCGCCCGCGCCGGCTGTCCTTTGCGCCTGAAAGCGGCGCTGGTGCGGGATCTGGGCAAAAGGCGCGAAGCGGAGCTGCCGCTGACGGCGAACCCGGAAGACATTTTGGGCGACGAGGACGTGCATATCGTCGCGGAACTGCTGGGCGGGGTGGAACCGGCCCGGACTTACGTCCTGGAAGCCCTGCGCCGGAAAAAAAGCGTCGTCACTGCCAACAAAGACCTCCTGGCCCTGCACGGGGAGGAAATATTCCGCCTGGCGGCGGCAAACGGCCAGGACGTGTATTTTGAAGGAGCGGTGGCCGGCGGGATTCCGATCATCGCCGCCCTCCGCGCTTCTCTCACCGCGAATAACATTTCCTCCGTCATGGGCATCATCAACGGCACGACCAACTATATCCTTTCGGCCATGACCGAGCAGGGGCGCGAGTTTGAGGCGGTTTTGCGCGAAGCGCGGGAACTCGGCTACGCCGAAAGCGATCCGACCGCCGACATCGAAGGTCTGGACGCGGCCCGCAAACTGGCCATTTTAGCCACCTTGGCCTTTCATACCCCGGTTCGCCTGCCCGACGTCTATGTGGAAGGCATCGCCAATATCACGGCGGCGGACATAAGTTACGCCAGGGAACTGGGCTGCGTGATCAAACTGCTCGCCATAGCCCGGAACACGGAAGAAGGCGTAGAAACGCGCGTTCACCCGACCTTGCTGCCGGAGCGTCACCCCCTGGCGACGGTGCGGGACGTCTTCAACGCCGTATACGTAGTGGGGGACGCCCTGGGCGAAAGCATGTTTTACGGCCGCGGCGCCGGCGCTCTCCCCACGGCCAGCGCCGTCCTCAGCGATATTATTCAAGTGGCCCGCAACCGGCAAGCCGGCGCTCAGGGCCGCCTGGGCCTGGACGCCGACCGGCGGCTGCCGATCAAACCGGCGAGCGACTACAAAAGCAGTTACTACGTCCGCCTGAAAGTCAAAGACGAACCGCGGGTTTTTGCCAGCATCGCCCTCTTTTTCGCCGAAGCGGGCATAAGCTTCGCCTCCATCATCCAGAAACCGCGGCGCAACGGCAACGCGGAAATCGTGCTCGTGACCCATCCCTGCCGGGAAAGTCAGCTTGAGCAGGCTCTGACCGCCACCCGCGCCTATGACAATTTGGAAAAAATTTACAACATAATCCGCGTTTTGCAGGACTGACGACCGCCGCCGGAGCGAACCGGAAAGCCGGAGCGAACCAAAGAACCGGAGAGAACCGGGGCGAGAAAGTCCCGCGCAAGGAGAATTGCCTTCATGCTCGAAGTGAAAGTACCCGCAACTTCAGCCAATTTGGGCGCCGGTTTTGACTGTATGGGACTGGCGGTCAAAATTTACAACCGTTTTACCGTCGCCCCCGCCGCTACGGCGAAATTCACCCTCACCGGCGATTATACCGCCGGCATCGACACGGGGGAGGACAATCTGTTCTGGCGGGCGGCCCGCAAACTCTGGAACCGGCTGGAGCGGCCGCCGACGCCGCTGCAAGCGACCTGCGACGCGCAAGTGCCGCCGGCCCGCGGTCTGGGCAGCAGTTCGACCGCGGTGGTGGGAGGGCTGCTCGCGGCGAATCATTTTGCCGGCGAACCGCTGACCCGGTTTGAACTGCTGGAAATGGCCACGGAGATCGAAGGCCATCCCGACAATGTGGCCCCGGCCCTGTACGGCGGCGTGACTTTGACGGCGATGAGGGAGGGGAGCGTGGTTTTTCGCAGCCTGGGCCGCGCCCCCGCTCTCAGTCTCGCCCTGATCGTGCCGGACTATACGGTCGAAACGGGCAAAGCCCGCGCGATCCTGCCCGAACTGGTCTCCCGCGCCGACGCGGTTTTCAACGCCTCCCGCGTTGGCCTGCTGACCGACGCGTTTTTGCGGGGCGAATACTCGCTCCTCCGGGCGGGAACCGAGGATCGCCTGCATCAGCGCCAGCGGGCCGGACTGACGCCGGGACTGGAGGATCTGCTGGACAAAGCCGGAACCCTGGGAGCTTACGGCGCGGCGCTCAGCGGCTCAGGCCCCGCGGTGATCGCGTTTTGCCGGCCTGGCGCCGGAAAGGAGGTGGCGGAAGGCATGGCCGGAGTGTTGCGCAAACTTGGCATAAACGTCCGGGCTTTTGCCCCGGAAATCGACGTAGCGGGAGCGACGCTGCGTCAAATCTGAGAAGGAAAATTTGGAGGAATAAGGATGAAAATGAAAAAGGGAAAATTCGGGAAAATACTGCTGACTTTGACCGTCGCGCTCTTGCTGGCTCTGAGCGCGGCCGGCTGCGGGACGGAAAGCGCGAAAACCATGCTGGCCCTGAATCAGGAATTAACCGCCTTGACCGTAACCGAAGCCGCCGGCACAATGACGATTGACTTTAATCTGTCGGACGAATTAGCTTCCGTTATGCCGCCGGAAGTGAATCAACTTTTGGATTTTTTCAAGGAAATGTCCTACACGAGCAAGGGGGATTCGGTCAATCTGACCGCCGACGCGTCCATTTTGGCAAATGGGAGCGAATTCTTCCGGATGATCATGGACGGGCCGTCTAACGCCTATTATATTGACGCGACCGGTATGATCGACTTGGTCAGCCAAATTGACAGCGAGACCGGCGAGATGATGGCGGAGGATTTGCAGGGTAATCAATGGCTGAAATTTGATTTCGATTTCAGCTCCTTGAACTACGCGGAGAGCCTCGTCGCTTACGAATTGCTGGCGGAATATATGCTGGGCCTGGAAAACGAGGTTTTTCAGAATTTTGACAGCGGCCTCGTCAAAAATGTCAGCGGCGGCTTTGAATTCAGAGTCACCTATGAGCAACTCGGCCCCTATATTCAGAGCATCGGCGCCTATGCCCTCGAACATCTGGACGCTTTCGCCGCTTACACGAAAACCTTTTTACAGGGCCTGAGCGAGGAAGAGATGACCTCGCTCGCTCTCTCCGCCGATATGCGGGATGAAATGATTGCGGATCTGGACGAACTGGCCGCTCCCGAAAACAAACCGCTGTATGAAAACTATCTCGCGGGCGCCGTCACCGCTTTGCAAATGCCGGACGTCGCAAAAATCTTCGGCGGCAGCTATTGGGTTATAAAAATGACGAAAAACGGGAATACCTTTGTCTCAGATTTTGATTTCCTGCTCAACTGTAATTTTGTGGACACGGGCCTCGGCGCCATGTTTGGCATGGATCTGGGCAACAACTCTCTCAGGTTCGCTTTCCATGACGAAACAAAACCGCTCGCTTCTTTTACGCCGGAATTGCCGACGAGCAGCATTATCAACGCCGAGGATACGGAAAACTTCGCGGGCGCCGGGCTTGACTCCATCCTCCCGTACAGCGGTCTCGGCGGCTACGGCTACGGGTACTAAAAACCCGTCGCCTGAACCGGGCTGACTTGATGCTTGATGTTTGATACTTGATACTTGAAGCTTGATGCTTCACGCGGGACTTGCCTGGCCGGAGCCGGTCTCCGGCCGGGCTTCTTGAATAATGCGGCTGCGCGCGGGCGCCGGCCGCCGCCGGACGAGGTTGATATTTATGCTGCAAACTATGTA
>JAIRRL010000209.1 GCA_031255985.1 Gracilibacteraceae bacterium | reverse complement strand
TGAACGCCTACCGGACATCCGGCCACACAAGGCGATTTTTTGCAGCTCAGACAGCGATCCGCTTCTTCTTTTGCCTGTTCAAGGGTGTAACCTAGGGCGACTTCGGAAAAATTTGTTATGCGCAATTCCGGCTGAAGTTCCGGAATCGGCGTCTTGACCTGAGATTTATTTGCCAACGGCGGCGACCCCCTCTCCCGTCAGGCGGCAAAGATGCGCCTGCTCATGCTCGCGGTACATAGCGTTTCTTTTCATCAGCAAATCGTAATCAACGAGATGTCCGTCAAAATCCGGCCCGTCCACGCAGGCGAATTTCACCTCGCCGCCCGCAAGCAGCCGGCAGCCGCCGCACATGCCCGTACCGTCGATCATGATGGGGTTCATGCTGACTACGGTTTTCTGGTTATATTTTTTTGTGAGCGCGGAGACAAATTTCATCATGATAACCGGGCCGATAGCTATAACCTCGTCGTATTTTTCCCCGGCCAGGATGAGTTTTTCCAAGGCGTTGGTCACCAGACCCTTTTCCCCGACGCTGCCGTCGTCGGACATGAGGACGAAATGGTCGCTGACGGCGCGGAACTCATCCTCCAGAATAACGAGGTCTTGGCTGCGGAAGCCGACGATTGAATGAACGACGGTTCCCTGCTCGTGCAGTTTCCGCGCAACGGGATAGGCGATGGCGCAACCGACGCCGCCGCCGATGACGCAGACTTTTTTCAGCCCTTCCACATGAGACGGTATGCCCAGCGGCCCGACAAAATCCTCAACGGAATCGCCGGCGTTTTTTCTGCTGAGTATCGTGGTCTCCGCTCCGACAATCTGGAAAATAATCGTCACATTACCCGTGACCGGGTCGCTGGCCGCCATAGTCAGCGGGATGCGTTCCCCCTCCGCGTCGGCGCGCAGGATGATGAACTGGCCCGGCTGTGCTTTCCGCGCCACGTCCGGCGCCTGAATCGACATTTTGACCACTGTCGGATTCAAAAACTCTTTCTCTGTGATTTGAAACATTGCTTCCCCCTCTTTTTTCGGCATGTATTCCGCCGCAGGCGCCATGCCTCGATAATATTTTATTATAGGCGAGTCCCGTTTTACACCCTTTTTTGCGGCGCGGGTGAATTTTTCCGCTGAAACTGAAAATTTACCGGACTGCAAGCCGCCCCGCTACCCAATTAATTATATAAAAAGACGACTTGTCACTTGTGAAAATATCCAAAAATTGGGCTTGGCATTTGAGGGAATTCACCGGAATCGACCGCCGCCCGTAAACTGGGGTCCAAAACAAAAACAAGTTTTTAAGCCATTTTTTGATACCGTATGCCTGAAAATATGATATAATCATTAAAAAGAATCTTACCGCAGCCAAATTCTCAGGGTCTCGCACAAATTGCACACGTTCAGAAAAGTGTATCAAACACGCTGTTTTCTTTTTTAAACGGAGGCAAATTATGAGCAAACCCGATTTGACCAAACGGCATATCGCTGAAGTGTTTCAGTTATTGGTCGCGAATGAACCGTATTCTGAAGTAAAGGTAACCGATATAATCAGGGTCGCTCAAATCAGCAGACGCGCGTTTTATTATCATTTCTCCGACAAACAGGATCTGGTAACCTGGATTTACAGAAAAGGCCTGGCCCAAATATTGTTGCAGAGATATCCCGTAGAAGCGCTCATCTGTGACACGGGCTTTCAAAGTGACAAATATATTGATTGTCCTTTTTACTACAATACCCGCACGTCAAAGCAAGCTCTCAATATGGGCGACTTTTGGTCCTCAATTTACTTTTACCTCAAAGATAATCGAAAATTTTTCACCGATGTTCTGAATACGGACGAGCAAAATAATCTCAAAGAATATCTTTCCGTTATTTATCGAAAACAAATCGAATGTGATATACAACATTACGCCGGCGAACGCAGTTTGCCCAAAGAAACATCCGCGTTTCTGGTTGATTATTTTTATAACGCGGGTATGGGGTGGATAATCAGCAGCATCAAAGGCGGCGTCTCGAACCTGTTTTTTGAAGAAAAGCTCAACCCATTGAGAAATTTGACCTATGAACTTCTGATGATTGCCATTGACAAATATTCCCATTATTTATAAAATTTACCACCAATTGTTCATGATCATGATGGACGGCAGATAAAGCGTGAAAACCGCAATCAAGAACTGGGCGGCGAGAATGATTTTGCCCAGTGCCGCCCCTCCTTTTCGCAAACCGAGCGCGATCCAGAACAGCAGCCAAAGAACGGCCCAGGCGATATAGCAGCAGCCCAGCTTGACGTCGCCGCTCAGAAACACCTGGTAAGTCGGCACGGGCATATAGATGACGACAAAGAAGCAAAACCAGCCGACGCCGCGGCCGTCAAATCCCGCTATGCCGTTGACGCCGAGGAAAAGATACGTCAGGCCAAACAGCATTACCTGGGCTGCCCACCAGAATGTGCCGTCGCCGAACCATGACTGGATAATGCCCAGGAAAACCATGAAAATAATTACCGCGCCGAGAAAAAGATTCCATACCGCAGCGTCATTGCCGTCGATTTTTTTTAAGGAGTTGGCGATATTGACGGTGAAAGCGATAGAGACCAGGTACATCACAAAACCGAGAACCATTTTGTTTCCTCCCGTGTAACATTTCCGGCAAGAAGGCGGCGGTCAAAATATTCCGCCGCCTTTTCGCGGTTTACCCTATTGACGGTTGCCGCCTTATTTCTTTACAGTCCTAAGCGTTCAAGGCGCCGGCGTATTCCCAGCTTGAAGTTAGCCCATAATCGAAGAAAACGGTCTGCCCGCTCATATAGCTGAACATATCGCTTCCCATGGCCACCAGCGGGTATCCCATTTCCTCCGCCGTGGCCGGGCGGCCGTCCCAGGGGGCCAGAATCTTTTTTTCCAGCACTTTCTTGCCTTCCGCCGCGTCCCCGGTGGCGCTGCCGGATTTATCAAAAGCGGTGGTCAAACCGGTAATCGTATAGCCGGGGCAAATCGCGTTGAGCCGGATTCTGCGCGTCGTATACATTT
>JAIRRL010000014.1 GCA_031255985.1 Gracilibacteraceae bacterium | reverse complement strand
GGCCGCGTCAGAAAAACAGGAGGCTGATCAAAAGACCATGTACAACGCGATTTATGCCATCGTGCAAAAAGGCGCCGCGGGCGACGTGGTGGAAGCGGCAAGAGCCGCGGGGGCGCGGGGCGGCACTATCATCAACGCCCGCGGTTCCGGCGCCCACGACGCCATGAAGGTGTTCGCCATGCCCATCGTGCCGGAACGGGAGATCGTGCTGATTCTGTCTGATAAAGACTCGACGGAGGCGATCTCCGCCGCGATCCGGGAACGGATCGACTTTGAGCGGCACGGCGCGGGCATCCTGTTCGTCATGGCCGTTAGCGAGATATACGGCCTGGCGGGATAAGCTAATAGGACGCCGCCTTCGGCGACCCTGCCTCCCGTAGGGGACGCCGCCTTCGGCGTCCCGCGTCTCCCGCAGAGACCAACGCCTTCGGCGTCCCTGCCTCCTGTAGGGGACGCCGCCTTCGGCGGCCCTGCCTCTCGTAGGGGACGCCGCCTTCGGCGTCCCGCGTCTCCCGTTTCCGAATTCAGTGAGAAAAAAGTGGACAATCCCGGTCCGGTGCTATATAATATGCTCAGACCCAGATTTTCGACGGAAAGGAGCAAGCCCCTTTTGCCCGCGGCGCGGCCGCCGGGCGGCCGGGGAACTCATTTTATGGACGAACCTCCCATATCCGGCGGAGTTAAAATTCAATGACTTCCGACGATATAACAACTTTATTGATCCTCGTCTTGCTGGTGCTGGCTTCGGCGGGCTTTTCCGCGACGGAAACCTCGTTTTCCTCCCTGAACCGCATCCGGCTGAAAAATATGGTTGACGGCGGCAACGCCAAAGCCGCGCGCGCCTTGAATCTGGCGCAGAATTTTGATAAACTGCTGACCTCTTTGCTGGTCGGCAATAATGTTGTGAACATCGCGGCGGCCTCCGTCGCCACGGTATGGCTTGTGCAAAAATTCGGCCCGATCGGCGCCACATACGCCTCTGTCGCCGTCACTTTGCTTGTTCTGATTTTCGGGGAGGTAACGCCGAAAAGCCTGGCCAAGGAATGGCCGGAAAAATTTGCCATCGCGGCGGCCCCGCTGGTGCAGGCGCTGGTGTTTATCCTGACGCCGGTCAATTTTCTCTTTGTCCGCTGGAAAAAATTCCTCTCCTTGATCTTCAAGGCGAACGGAGATCCTTCCGTCACAGAGGAGGAGCTTTTGACGATAGTCGAAGTGGCCGAGCATGAAGGCACGATCGACGAGCAGGAAAGCGAACTGATCAGAAGCGCGATTGAGTTCAACGACCTGGAAGCAATTGACATTTTTACGCCGCGCGTGGCGATCCGCGGCGTGGATCTTAAAGCCTCCAAAGCGGAAATAGCCGCTATGTTCGCCGATACCGGCTATTCCCGTCTGCCGGTTTTTACGGACAATATCGACAATATCATCGGCGTCATCACCCTGAAGGATTTTTATAACGGGGCGCTCGGCGCGGACAAAGGCATAGAAACCATACTCAAACAGGCGCTGTTCATCGCGCCGGGCATGAAGGTCAGCGACCTGCTGCGGATGCTGCAAAAAACCAAATCGCATCTGGCCGTCATTTCCGACGAATTCGGCGGCACGGTCGGTCTCGTCACCATGGAGGACATCCTGGAGGAACTGGTAGGGGAAATCTGGGACGAACACGATGAAATCATAGAAAAAATAAAGCCGCTCTCGGATAATTCCTGGCTCGTGGTATGCAGCGACGATCTGGAAAACCTGACCGAGTTCTTCCATCTGACCATCGGCGACGAGTCGCAGGCGTCCACCGTCAACGGCTGGATTATAGAGCAAATGGGCGGGATTCCGCGGGAAAACGAGACTTTTGTCTATGAAAGCCTGAACATTAAAATCCACAAGGCGGACAGTCGCCGTGTACTGGAAATAATTGTCACACAAAACGGCGACGCCCAGGCCGCTTAAACCGCTTAAACAAAGTTAAAACGGGGTTAAACCGGCTGCAATCGGTTTAACCCCGTTTTGTCAATTTTGTCAGTCCGCTTTAGCTTGGGCTTAAACCGGCAGCCCGATCAGACCGCGCAGGCCGGCCAGTCCTTCTTCAAAATTCACGCCGAACCGGTTGTCCGTGCCGGCCAGTTTCGAGCGTTTCAGGCTTTCCACCGTGAAGCGCACCGCCGCTTCCGTCGCCAAAGCCAGTGATTTTCCGTGCATGAGGGCGGCGGTCAGCACGCTGGCGAATATGTCGCCCGTGCCGTGATACATGGGTTCAAGGCGGCGCAGACCGCTGAACGACACTTCACCCGTTTGAGCGTCATAACTGGCGGCGCCCAGCATATCCGGGCCTTCCGCCCGCGTGACGCCGGTGAGAACGACGCGCCGCGGCCCCAATTCGCTCAGGCGGCGCAGCGTCAACTCTATCTCGTCGCGGGTGAAAGGGCCGGGATTATAGGGAATATCCAAAAGCAGGGCGGCTTCCGTCAGATTGGGCGTGATCACATCCGCCGAAGCGCAGAGTTTGCGCATACCGTTGGGGAAATCCGCCGGGAAAATCGAATACAGCTTGCCGTCGTCCGCCATCACGGGATCCACGACGATGAGCGCCCCTTCCCGCCGCCAGAGATCAAAGACCTCCGCCACAATATCGATCTGGGCGAACGAGCCGAGAAAACCGGTGTAAACGGCGTCAAACCCAAGGCCGAGATCGCGCCAGTGCTTGATGATCGGCTTGATATCCTCCGTCAGATCCCGGTAGGTAAACCCAGTGAAGCCGCCGGTATGGGTTGAAAGCACCGCCGTCGGGACGACCGCTGTTTCTATGCCCGCCGCCGAGAGAATCGGCAGGGCCACAGTGAGAGAGCAACGGCCAAAGCAGGATATGTCGTGAATCGCCAGCGCCCGTTTCTGTCTTTGCGTCATTTTTTTACCTCCACTTTAGAAATTAGAAATTACAAATTAGAAATTACAGTTTAAACCCCATAATATAATACATACAGTTCAAAACTCAGTTCAAAACTCACGGCTCAAACTTAACCCGGAGAAAACTCTTTTTTCCTTTTTTCAAAACGATTTCCGCGCCGGCGGCGGCCTCAATCACGGCGTCTTCCGCCTGGACGCGCTCGTCGCTCACCGCTATCCCCCCCTGCCGGATCAGGCGGCGGGCCTCGCCGCGCGAGGGGAGAAAACCGCTTTCCGTCAGCAATTCCACGATGCCGATCCGGCCGCCGGGAACCCGCAAAACCGCGGAGGGCATGTCCGCCGCCGTTCCCGCTCCGCTGTACAGAGCCTGGAGGGTTTGGACGGTTTTATCCGCTTCCTCCGCCCCATGCACGAGTTTCGTGATTTCGTAGGCCATGCGCCGTTTGGCCGCCACGGCGTCGTCCCGGCAGAGGCGCTCTATCTCTGCCGTCTCTATATCGGTGAACAGTTTGAGCAGTTTTTCCGTGTCGGCGTCGTCTACATTGTAAAAATATTGAAAAAAATCAAAGACGGCCGTTTTTTCCCGCGCCACCCAGAGCGTTCCCTGCTCGGTCTTGCCCATTTTGTTGCCGTCCCGCGTCATCAAGAGCGGGCAGGTCAGGCCGCGCAGCACGTCGCTTTCCGCTTCCCGGCCGTCGGCGCTGAATCGCATTTTGCGGCCGAGATTGACGCCGGCCACGATGTTCCCCCATTGGTCGCTGCCGCCGATTTGCAGAGTGCAGCCGTAATTTTCGTACAGATGAACAAAATCATAAGCCTGCATGAGCATGTAGCCCATTTCCAAAAAAGTCAGCCCCCCCGCCGCGAGCCGCTTGGCGTAGGCGTCGGCCGCCAGCATGACGCTGACGTTGAAATGAGCGCCCACCCGGCGCAGGAACTCGATATAGGTGAACGAATCCGTCCAGTCGGCGTTGTTGACGACGATGGCGGGGTTATCCCCCTCCACGCTGATAAAACGCCGGGCCAGCGCCGTCACTTCGGCGATATTGCGCCCGACCCGCTCCCGCTCCATCATTTGCCGCATGTCGCTTTTGCCGCTGGGATCGCCGACCATGGCCGTCGCGCCGCCCACAAGCAAAATACCCCGGTGCCCGGCCGCCTGCAAACGGCGGAACAGCATCAGGCCCAAAAAATGGCCTATGTGCAAACTGTCCGCAGTCGGATCAATGCCCAGGTAAAAAGTCAGCGGCCCGTTGTTCAGCGCTTCCCGCACCTCGTCCTCGTGGGTACACTGGTATATATAACCTCGCTCGCGCAAAGCCGCAAACAGGTCTTTTTCCATCTTCATCCCCTTCCGGCGCCGATATGGCAGCGCCGGAAACAAAAGCTTGCTCCCCTAAATGCGCAAACGGCGTTGCGAACAAGATTAACACAGTTTCCCCCTCTTGTCAATTCCCCCCTCCCTCTTGTCATTACCCCCTTGGACTTGGGGCAAAGCAACGCCGGCGTGAAC
>JAIRRL010000229.1 GCA_031255985.1 Gracilibacteraceae bacterium | reverse complement strand
ATGTGGATCGGCGCCGGCGGACTCGCGCTGCTGCTGCTCTCAATTTTTAAACCCCGCCGGATCAAGGCCGAGTCGGGCAAATAAGGTAAGGTTTTTCCGCAGGCGACGGCGTTTCCGTTTCGCCGGGAATCCGCCGCCGCTGAAATTATCGCCGCTGGAATTATTCTCGCAGCCTATTGCGCAACCGGAGAAAGCGTGATAAACTATGTGAAGTCTATTCCTCGATAGCTCAATGGTAGAGCGACCGGCTGTTAACCGGTAGGTTGCAGGTTCGAGTCCTGCTCGGGGAGCCAGGGCAGGGTAGCCAAGAGGTTAAGGCAAGCGGTTCATACCCGCTCATTCGAGGGTTCGATTCCCTCCCCTGCTACCAACAACACATTCGAGTAGCTTTTGCCCTACTGTCATCTTTGCCCCGCTATCATTATTGCCCTGTTATCATTTTTGCCCCGCCCTTGCTAAAATGGGCGGGTATTTTTATTTGTGGCTGTTCTCTTTGCCCTGGCGCAAGCCGTAGCGCTTGATTTTATTGTACAAGGTGGCCAGGGAAAAGCCCAGTTCTTCCGCGATCCTTTTTTTGGCCTGCAAACTGTTGCCGTATGCCGCCAGCTTGTCGCGGATGATCCTGGCCTCAATATCCCGCACCTTCTGATTTAGCCCGTCGGACGCGGCGGCGGCTGTCGGCGCCGCCGCCGGCGGCCGGCTCTGGCCTTGGGGCGGGCGCTGCAGTCTTTGGGGCAGATGCTCTGTTTTCAATATGTCGCTGTCGGCGAAACTGAGCATCGCCAGGATTGTGTTGCGCAATTCCCTGATATTGCCAGGCCAGGCGTAGGAACGGAAAAAACGCAAGACCTCCGGCGCGAACGATCTTTCCCGCTCGTCCAGTTGCTGCGTTTTCAGAAAATGCTTCGCCAACGGCTCGATGTCCTCCGGATGATCGCGCAGAGGCGGGATTTCGATGGAAGCGACGCATAAACGGTAATACAAATCCTCCCGAAACGTCCCTTCTTTCAGCATGGCTTCCAGATCGCGGTGCGTCGCCCCGATGCAGCGCGCGTTGACGGAAACCGGCTTGACGCCGCCGATCCGCAGAAACTGGCCTGTTTCCAGCACCCGGAGCAGTTTTGCCTGCAGGCCCAGCTCCAAATCCCCGATCTCGTCGAGAAAAAGCGTTCCCGTGTCCGCTATCTGGAACAGCCCGATTTTACCGTCCTTGGCCGCCCCGGAAAACGCGCCGCTTTCATAGCCAAATAGTTCCGACTCCACCAGATTCGCCGGCAGGGCGGCGCAGTTCAGGCAGACAAAAGGGCGGCCGCTGCGGATACTGGCGTTATGAATCGCCTGAGCGAACATATCCTTGCCGACGCCGCTTTCGCCGAGCAGCAGGACGCCGATATTTTTGACCGCGACCTTTTTCGCCATGTTAACCGTCTGGGTGATGAGCGGCGACGAACCGATGATGTCCTGAAACACCGCCTCCGCCCGATGCTGGCCTTGCAGATGATTGCGGATCTGATTCAGGCGCGACTGGTATTCGCGCAACTGTTTGCGGATGCTATCCGTCTCTTTGAATATAGTGACGCCGCCGCGGATTTTGCCGTCCACCTTGAGCGGCGACATGGAAATATAGGTCTCTTTGCCGCCGCGCTCCTTGTAGCGCATCCCGTTTAAGGGCGCGCCGCTTTCGATCACGCCCGGCAAAAGCGGATTTTCCAGCAGTTCGTCCAGTTTTTTGCCGATAAAATGCTCCTCTGACATTTGCGACAGGGCCAGGTAAGCCGGATTGACGTAAACGACGACCATGTCCATATCGACGACCAAAATGCCGTCGTTGATGGAATCGAGTATATCCTTGTAGTAACGGCGCTCTATCGTTTTGCTCACGGCGATCCCTCCCGGCGCGCGCCCCGGCGCCCTTTACCCCGTCCAGATCCTTGTCCCGGCCGCCGCCTCTATCATACATCAGGTGGGCGGGCATTGCAATAACAGAATTATAAAAATTAGAATTTATATTTGAATTATTGGAATTTTCTATAAAAACCGGCCTCTCCCGCGCCCTTTTAGCCTGAGTTTTCCCCGCCTCCCCGGCTGGCACAATATTTGCATGTGTAATTATTTGTATGCGCGGTTAGCAATAAAACATCGGGGAGGGGTTTTCTATGGCAAGAGAACGTGGCGTCCGCAATCCTATTTCCAAGGCCGAGCTTGAGCGCCGCTGGAAATTGATCCGGGCGGCTATGGCAAAAAAAGGCATCGACTCGCTGGTCGTACAAAACGACAACAAATGGCTCGGCGGCTATCTCCGTTATTTCTGCGATATTCCGGGCGAACACAATTACCCGAAAACCGTTCTTTTTCCGCTCAATGAGGAAATGACCATGATCAACAGCGGCGGCGAACCGCTGCCGCCTTCTCCGCCCGACTGGGCGATCCGCGGGGTGAAGCAGCGCTTCGGGCGTCCTTATTTCCGCACGCTTAACTACACCAACGAAATGGACGCTTCCATTATAACGCAGGCGATCAAGAGCCGGGGCGACAAAAGGGTCGGCGTTGTGGGCTTTGGCATGATGGACGCCTTTTTTTACACTTATCTGAACCAAAACCTGCCCGGCGTGGAAATCATTGATTTTACGGACGATATAGATTATATCAAAGCTATCAAAAGCCAGGAAGAAATGGATCTGATCCGCAAAGCCTGCCAGTGCCAGGATATAATCTGCGCCGCCATGCCCACGATTATCCGCCCGGGCAAATACGAATACCAATTGCGGGGCGAGATTTTTGACATTTTACTGGAACTCGGCGGCGAAGAAGCGCTGATCATGATCGGTTCCGCCTCTCCCGGCGCCCAGACCGGCCAGTTTCATCCCTATTACCAGAACCGCCAGATCAAGCAGGGGGATCAGGTTTTGATCATGCTGGAAATGAACGGCCCCGGCGGCTATTGGGGGGAAATCGCCCGCACCTGGTCTTTGGGCGAACCGCCGGCGGATCTGGTTAAAGCTTTTGCGGCCGCCAAAGAAGCCCAGCGTTTTGCCGCCGGTCTTCTGCAGCCGGGAGTTATCCCGCAGACCGTCGTTGACGCCGTCAATGATTTCATGGTCGCCAAAGGATACCTGGCGGACAAGCGGCTGATGATTCACGGTCAGGGCTATGATCTGGTTGAGCGGCCCGGATTCCAGCCGGGAGAGACAATGCCGCTGCAGACGAATATGTGTCTGGCGGTACATCCCATCGCCCTGACGCCGGATTTCAAAACCTACGCTTTCTGCTGCGACGATTATTTGCTGACGGAAAACGGAGCGGAACTCCTGCATAAAACCCCGCAGGAAATAATCACCATCCCGTGCTTTGACTGACGCCCGGCGGCCCCGCTTCCTCCGCCCTGAAAGGAAGGTGTTTCGATGGGCAAATTGATTGACCGGATCATTCTGTACTTCGAGGAAATCACCCTTTGCATCTTGTTTGCCGTCATGCCGCTGGTTTGCATTTTTCAAGTCTTGTGCCGCTATGCCTTCCATTTCCCCGCCCCCTGGACGGAAGAACTCATGCGGGCTTTGTTTGTCTGGGCCACCTTCATCGGCGCCAGTCTCGGCGTCAAATACGGGGCGCATTTAGGCGTAACCGCTATCGTCAACCTGTTTCCGCCGCGCTTTCGCAGTGCTTTTCAGGCTCTCATCTTTCTGCTTTGCGCCGGTTTTTGCCTGTTTTTCACTTACAGCGGCTATACCATGGTCGCCCACCAAACCACTATGAACCAACTGCTGCCGGTCACCCGCCTGCCGGTGGGACTGACGACGGCCTGCCTGCCGGTGGGTTTCGGCCTGATGACGATCCGGATGCTGCTCAGAACCTGGGATTCACTGCAAGAAGCGCTCCACCCTGATTTAGCGCCCAAGGAAGGAGTCTGAGCATGAGTACCGCCAGTATTATCCTGCTTGTATCCTTTCTGACCGGACTGTTCCTCAACGTTCCCATCGCCCTTGCCCTGGGAATTTCCAGCGCCGCGGCCATGATCATCGCTTCCGACATGCCCACGATTGCCATCATGCAGAGCCTTTACGGCAACGCCAATAACTTCACCTTGATGGCGATCCCCTTTTTCATCCTGGCCGGCAATCTCATGCAGTCCGGCGGCGTGTCGCGCCGACTAGTAGATTTTGCCAAATTGCTTGTGGGTAGTTTCCCGGGCGGTCTGGGCCATGTGGCTATCCTGACCAGCCTGATTTTTGCCGCGATCTCCGGTTCCGGCCCGGCTACCGTCGCCGCCCTGGGGCTGATCATGATTCCGAGTATGGTGCAGGCCGGTTATGACAAAGGATACGCCTGCGCCCTCCAGGCCGCTTCCGGCGGCATCGGCGTTATTATACCGCCCAGCATCCCCATGGTTCTTTTTGGCGCCCTGACCGGCACTTCGATCGGCGCCCTTTTTGCCGCCGGTTTTGTCCCCGGCATTATGATCGGACTGGGGCTGATGATCGTCAATTTTATCATATCAACGCGCCGCGGCTACCGGGGAGAAAAACTGGAGGTCAGCCCTCGGATGCTTTGGGGCGCTACCAAGGAAGCTTTTCTGGCGCTGATGATGCCGGTCATCATTTTGGGCGGCATTTACTCCGGCGTCTTTACCCCCACGGACTCGGCCGGGGTCGCGGTTATTTACGGATTAATCGTCGGCATCTCCGTTTTCCGGGAGATCAAGCTGAAGGAGCTGAAAAAAATCCTGCTTGATTCCGCGATAGTTTCCGCTGTTTGCATGTTGATCATGGCGATGTCCGCTCCTTTTGGCTGGGTGATCACGATAGAAAACCTGCCGGTGCGCCTGGCGGAGATTTTTACCGCCAGTTTCGGCACGCCGGTCAAGTTCCTGATCGCTTGCAATCTGCTTTTCCTGGTTCTGGGCTGCTTCATGTCCAGCACCGCCGCCCTGATCATTTTGGTGCCGATCATGATGCCCATGGTTGTACAATTTGGCATAAATCCGGTGCATTTCGGCCTGATCATGGTTACGAATCTGGAGATCGGCATGATGACCCCGCCTTTCGGCGTCAATATCTTCGTCGCCTGTGGCATCGGCAAGATCCCGATCGAACAGGTGGCGCTCAAAATCGTGCCTTTTGTCGTATCAACTTTATTGATCCTTTTCCTGCTCACCTTTGTACCCTGGTTCGTGCTGGTCGTGCCCACCGCGATGGGCCTCATGTAAGGCGGCGCTCATTCAGGTTCGGCGGGAAGGGGGGTGATGCACAGCGCTCATTCGCGCGGCGGTTCGCGGCAGTCATTCGTCAGAAAATTCTGAGATCCGGCCAATCTGACGCACAAGTTTTTGCCAGTGAGAAAAAGGAGGATTCCCATGAAAAAACGCGGTATTGTTCTCTCGGTTCTATGTATCCTGGCCGTCCTGTTCGCCGCCGGTTGCGGCGGTGGAGGCGCGGCTGGAACAACCGGCGGCGGCGCTGCCGGAACCGCTGAACCGGCAAGCGAGCCGGTGACGATCAAAGTGGCGTGCGACAATGTTACCGGCGGCCCTTGGGATCTGGGATTCAAGGATTTTATGGCCAGAGTTGAGGAAAAAATTCCCGGCAAAGTCAATTTTGAGTATTATCCGGACGGACAGCTCTCCAACAACGACCAGCGCACGACGATTGAAATGATCCAAACCGGCTCTGTTCACATCGCCTGCTTCATCCCGGCTATTTACGAGCAGTTTGACCAGCGCTTCCAGA
>JAIRRL010000204.1 GCA_031255985.1 Gracilibacteraceae bacterium | reverse complement strand
ACACTTATAATTTTTTTGAGGGATTTACGTTGCAATACTCATGACCAATACTCATAACCAATGTTCATGAGCGATATTCATGACCAATGTTCATAAGCATATTAAGGAGCGGTAAAAATGTTTACTAAAATATCATTGCTGGTTGTTTTCATCGCGATAATGGCGGGCGTCGGCGTATATTCCCGCCGCAAAGTTCTCGACGTCAGCGGCTTTGTTCTCGGCGGGCGCGGCATCGGGCCCTGGATGACGGCGTTCGCCTATGGAACTACTTATTTTTCCGCTGTAGTATTCGTCGGTTACGCCGGCCAATTCGGCTGGCGCTACGGCGTCGCCGCCACCTGGATCGGTATCGGCAACGCCTTCATCGGCTGTCTTTTGGCCTGGGCGGTTCTCGGCCGCCGGACGCGCATCATGACCAACCATATTAATTCCGCCACGATGCCGGACTTTTTCGGCGCCCGCTACGGCAGCCCCGCCTTGAAAATAGCTTCCTCCGTCATCATTTTCGTGTTCCTGATCCCGTACACCGCCTCCATCTATAACGGATTGTCCCGCCTGTTTGGCATGGCTTTCGCCGCGCCCTACTGGGCCTGCGTCCTCGTCATGGCCTCGCTGACCGCCGTCTATGTGGTGCTGGGCGGCTATGTGGCCACGACGATCAATGATTTCATCCAAGGCATGATCATGCTGGCCGGCATCATCGCCGTCGTCGTCGCGGTTTTGGCCGGCAAGGGCGGTTTTTTGGCCGCCCTGGGCCAATTGGCCGAACTGCCCAGCGACGCGCCCGCCACCGCCGGTCAACCCGGCGCTTTCGTCTCTTTTTTCGGCCCTGATCCGCAAAACCTGCTCGGCGTCGTTATTCTGACCTCGCTCGGCACTTGGGGTCTGCCTCAGATGGTTCACAAATTTTACACGATCAAAAGCGAAAAAGCCGTTTACGCCGGCACTATTATTTCCACTTTCTTCGCCGTGATCATATCCTGCGGCTGCTACTTCGTCGGAGGCTTCAGCCGTCTGTTCGACGATCCCTCCTTGTACGGCGAAACAGGCGCCGTCGTTTATGACCGGGTGATTCCGTTCATGCTTTCCGGCCTGCCGGATATTTTGACCGGTCTCATCGTCATCCTTGTCCTTTCCGCCTCCATGTCCACTTTGTCCGCTTTGGTCATCACCTCCAGCTCGACGCTGACCCTTGATTTCCTTGGCCACACCATCCTGCGCGGCATGAGTGAAAAAACCAAACTCCTGCTGATCCGGGTTTTTGTGGTTATTTTCATCACCGTCTGCACTCTGCTGGCCTTGAATCCGCCCACCTTCATCGCCCAGCTTATGGGGATTTCCTGGGGCGCGCTCGCCGGTTCCTTCCTGGCCCCCTTCCTGTACGGCCTTTACTGGAAAAGAGTCAGCCGGGCGGCGGTATGGGCAAGTTTCGTTTCCGGGGTCGGCGTCACCGTCTCCAACATGTTCCTCAACTATTTCGCCTCTCCGATCAACGCCGGCGCCTGCGCCATGCTCATCGGCCTGGTATTGGTTCCGGTCGTTTCCCTTATTTTTCCAAATAAAAACCGAGCGAGGGTTGAGGAAATTTTCAGCTGTTATAATGAAACGGTCGAAGCGCCGCAACGCTTGTTTTTGGCGGAACAGAACGGGAAAAAGGCGGGCTGAAGGCGGACGGAAACCGAAAAAACCGCGCTTGACTCCCTTGGCAATCTGAGCGCTGTTTTGTTATAATAAAACGGACAGAAAACATCGTCGCCTTGAGTTCGGAGGTAGGTATGCCGGAGAATGTCTGCAATGAGTTTATTTCGGATCTATTTTTTTCCGGCGCGGTCGCCGTGCCGGCCATATTGCTTGATTATTACGCGAAAATGGGGCTGACCGCGGAAGAAATGATGTTCCTCATCCATGTGATCCAGACCGGCGCCTGGCGCGGCGGGTATGACGGCGAACTCATCAGGGAAAAAATGGGAATCAGCCGTCCCGCCTTTGATCGCGTAATTCGGGCCTTGGAAGAAAAACTGGTGCTGAAAACGGGGGGAACGCGCCGCGAGGCGAATTTGGATTTCAGCGGTCTGCTGGAGCAGCTTTTTGAAAGATGGGGCATCACCATATACAATGAGAAGAAAAGCGCCGCCCGCAAACCGGCAAACGGGAACTCCCGCCCTGATCCCAAACTGGCGCAGTCGGAAAAATCTTTTATAGAGCTTTATGAAAAGGAAAGAGGACGTCCATTAAGCGAAATCGAATGTGATCTGGTGCGAAGCTGGCTGCTGGACGGTCATTCGGAAGAAATGCTCCACCTGGTTCTGCGCAAGGGCGTGGAAATGGGGAAGCTGGTTCCCAAATATTTAGACAGTATTTTACGGGAATGGGAGAAAAAAGGACTGCGCACGGTCGCGGAAGTCGAGGCGGAAGACGAGAGATTCCGTCAGAGCAAGGGCGGCGGCGGGAAGAAGCGGACGAGAAGAAAACAGGTAAAGAAGGACACTCTTTACGACGATATTTATCTGAACTGAAAGACGGGATCAGGAGACGCGGGACGCCGTAGGCGGCGTCCCCTACGGGATCAGGAGACGCGGGACGCCGTAGGCGGCGTCCCCTATGGGATCAGGAGACAGGGGGGCGCCCGGATAGCAATGAAAGAGGGGTTGGGCGGAAAATGGCGGATTACGGGAAAACTCATGCGGAGCAGAGCGCGGATTGTCCGCTCTGCGGCGGCCGGGGCGTCGTCCTGCGGGGAGACGAGGCCGTTTCCTGCGAGTGCATGACGCAAAAAAAGGCGGATCAGGCTTTCCGGCAGGCCGGTTTGCCAAAAGCCATGCGGCAATGTCGTTTCGACAATTTTCGCTTTGACTTTTATACCGGCGAGCATTTGACGCGGGCGCGCAAAGCCTTTCAGGAGGCGCGCGATTTTGCCGGCCGGGTTATGATTGACCCGGCCGCCGTCGGCTTAATGCTCACGGGCGACGTAGGAACCGGCAAGACTTTTCTCGCGGCTTGCATCGCCAATGAAATCATTGCCCAATCCGGCCGGGTGCTTTTTCTGATCGTGCCGGATCTGCTTGATCAGCTTCGCGCTTCCTTTGACGGCGACAGTCAGACGCGGGAGCGGGAAATCATGGATCAGGCCCGCTCCGTGCCCGTGCTTATTTTGGACGACCTCGGCGCGCATAATTACACCGAATGGGTAAGCGGCCGCATTTACACCATACTGAACTACCGGCTGAACGAACAATTGCCGACGGTAGTCACCACTAATTTGACGCTGCCCGATATAGAGGACTGCTTGGGTAATCGCGCCGTCTCCCGTCTGGTGCTGCTTTGCCGCCAGTTTCGCCTCACGGCGGCCAGAGACATCCGCCATCTGCTGCACAAGGAGCGGGAACTGGGGGGAGAGTCCGCGTGAAGCGCGGCCGCCTGCGGAAAGCGGCGCTGTTTATCCTCTTGAACGCGGTCTTTTTGATCGCGACCGGCCCGGCGATTCTTTTTTACGGGCCGTTTGACGCGGTAAAAACGCTGGCGGTGGGAGCGATTCTGACTTCCCGCCATCCACAGGCGGCGGAGTTGTTTCTGCCGCCGGAACGCGCGCGTGAAATAGCCGCCTCTTACGGGGCGGAGGGAGTGACCGTGGAACCCGTGCTGACCGGGCAGGAAAATGTTTACCTGGATCCGGCGGGCGGTCTGCGGATTGAAAAAATCAGCGGCCGCTCCTTTCGCGGTCTGGTGATGCTGGTCAGCGATCCGCAAAGCGTGCGGGTGGCCGCGGCGGCAAAACCAGGCCAAATGCTGACGCAAATGGCGGCGGAGTACGGGGCGGCGGCGGGCGTAAACGGCGGTGGCTACGCGCCGGCACCGGGCGGCGGGATAAAAGCGGACGGCCTCGTCATCGCGGACGGCCGCGTAGTGAGCGATACGGCGGAAGATGAGACGTTCGGCCTTATCGGCCTGGATGCGGCCGGGCGGCTGGTGCTGGCGGAAATGACCGCGGCCGAGGCGCTGGAGCGCGATATACGGCAAGCGGTCAGTTTTTCCCCTTTTCTCATCCGGGACGGGCAGGCGCTGATCGTGGGCGACGGAGGCTGGGGCGTGGCCCCGCGCGCGGGCATCGGCCAAACGGCGGACGGAGCGATTATTTTTGTCGTGCTGGACGGACGGCAGCCGGGCTGGAGCATGGGGGCCACTTTGCGCGACCTGATGAACGTGTTCCTGGAATACGGCGCCGTTCAGGCGGCTAACCTGGACGGAGGCTCGTCGGCGGAAATGGTTTACGCCGGGCAGGTGGTAAACCGGCTCTGGAATGTGTTCGGCGAGCGTTATCAACCCACGGCCTGGCTGGTGACGCCGGCGGCCGCCGCGGATTAAAGGAAGGCTGGCGGCGGTGAAAGATGGCGGCGGCGACAACAATGGCGGCGGCAAGAAACGGCGGGCCTGGAAAACCCGTCTGATTTGGCTGCTCGGACTTTGTCTCTGCCAGCTGATTTTATGGCTGGCTCTGGAGGCTCAGGCCCGCCAATTGCTCCTGCCCGGATTTAAGAACGAGCGTCCGTTCTCACTGACGCTTCCCTTCGCCGCCGCGAGCGATCTGCAATTGTCGCATAACAGCAAGTACCTGTCCGCGTTAAGCGGCGGCGAACTGCTCATATTCCGGCTTGGCGCGCCGCTGCCGCTGCTGCGGGAGCGGGCTGTCGCGGCCGGCTGGCTCCCGGACCGGGATGTTCTCGCCCTGATAAAAACAGAAGGGGCGGATACGGTTTTGGTCACGCTGGATCTGACCGGCGCCGGCCGCGACAGCGGCGCGGCCGCGGCCTCCCGGATAACGCGCCGCGCAGTATTGCCGGCCGCGCCGCGCCGCGCCAGATTTGCTTTTTATGTATATCGGGACGAGATGTATATTCAACCGGAATTTTATCCCAGCGCGCAAAACGAAGCGGAACCCGTCGTCTGGTTCGTGGAGGCCAGAGGCGTGACGGCCGCCGCCGCGTCTGAAACCGGGGATCTGGCCTGGGCGCCGCCGGGCGTCTCGCCGCCCGCGCCGGAATGGAGCAAGGGCGTCTCGGCTTTTGTCTCGGCTCCGGACGGATTTTCCCGCCTGCGGCTGGTCTGGTTCAGCGAGGAAGAATGCAGAGCCGATTGGGAAATATTACCTAATAATGAATAAATTGCCTGATACTAAGATGATTCCCTAAGACCGAGCGTATTCCGCCCATAGATCCGCCAAATATGAGCGCAACCCGCTCAGACCGTTTTCATCCAGTCGCCGCAGCGCCTCCGCCCCCGTGAGCCGGAGCAAAATTTCCCGCCGCTCCTCCTCCTCCCGCGGCCAGAGGGCAAAAGCTTTTTGCCGGTAAGCGGCCAGCAGTTCAAGATATTCCTCGTATTCCGGGCCGCACAGGGCGGCGGCTTCGTCCCGCAGACGGGCGGCCAGGCCGGGGCTGACCCCGCCGGTGGAAACGGCTATGCTTAACGGGCCGCGCCGGGCAATGGCGGGCAGATAAAAATCACAGAGCGGCGGCGTATCCGCCACATTAACCAGCAGCCCCCGTTCGGCCGCCAGCGTAGCGACTTTCTCGTTCGTCGCTGCGCTGTCTGTGGCTGCGAGGACTAGAAACACGCCGGCCAGATCCGCCGGGATAAATTCCCGCCGGAGCAAAGTGATCCGGCCGGCTTCCGCCCAACGCGCCACCAGCGCGGTCGCGCCCGGACTGACTACCCGCACCCCGGCCCCACATTCCAAAAGGCCGGATATTTTACGCTCGCCCACCGGGCCGCCGCCGACGACCAGGCATAGACGCCCTTCCAGTTTCAGATTGATCGGATATAGATTCATTTCAAAAATTTAGCGATGGCGTCGCTGAGTTTTTCCAGTTCCGCCATATTGTTTTCAGCGTAAGCGCTCCGGAGGCAATGGCGGATATGGTCGTCCAAAACGACGCGCCCGGCGCCGTTTAAGGCGGAACGCACCGCCGACAGTTGAATCAGCACTTCGCTGCAGTCCGCGTCTTCCGCCACCATCCGTTTTATCCCCTCCAAATGCCCGATAATCCGGGCCAGGCGGTTCAGCACTTCCTTGCGCCGGGGATGAAAATGTTCGCCGCCGCTATGCTCGCCCGCGTGACTATGACCGGGTTCGCCACTTTGGCCCTGTTTATGCTCAGATTTGGTTTCTCGCGCCGATTTCAAATTTTCCATGGCAAGCCGGTGATCAATCCCTTTCCAATATAGCCATAAAAGCGTCCTGCGGAATCTCGACGCTGCCGACCTGTTTCATGCGTTTTTTACCCTCTTTCTGCTTTTCCAGCAGTTTGCGCTTGCGGGTTATATCGCCGCCGTAGCATTTAGCCAGCACGTCCTTGCGCAGCGCGCGAATCGTTTCGCGGGCGATCACGCGGGAACCCACGGCGGCCTGCACCGGCACTTCAAATAATTGGCGGGGAATGAGCCGGCGCAGTTTTTCCACGATTTTACGCCCGCGGACATAGGCTTTGTCGCGATGAACGATGAAGGAAAGAGCGTCGACGACTTCCCCGTTCAGCATGATGTCAAGTTTTACCAGATCGGCGGCGTGATAGCCGCGCAATTCGTAGTCGAGCGAAGCGTAGCCTTTCGAGCGTGATTTTAGCTGATCGAAATAATCATAAACAATTTCACTGAGGGGAATGTCATAGCTGAGACTGACGCGGTTTTGGGTCAGGTAATCCAGCGCGATATACGCGCCCCGCTTTTCCTGGTTCAGTTCCATGATCGCGCCGACGAATTCCGCCGGCGTCATGACGACCGCCCGGACGACAGGTTCTTCCACTCCGGCGATTTCCGCCGCCGGGGGCATGAGGGCCGGATTGTCCACCAGCAGGCTTTCGCCGCTCAGGAGAGTGACCCGGTAGACGACGCTGGGCGCGGTGGTGATGATGCCTATGTCAAATTCCCGTTCCAGGCGCTCCTGAATAATCTCCATGTGCAGCAGGCCGAGAAAACCGCAGCGGAAACCAAAACCCAGCGCGGCGGAAGTCTCGTTTTCAAACATGAGACTGGCGTCGTTCAGGCGGAGTTTTTCCAGCGCGTCCTTCAAGCGGCCGAAATCCGAGGCTTCAATCGGATACATTCCGCAAAAAACCATCGACACCGCTTTTTTATAACCGGGCAGCGGCTCGGCGGCGGCGCGGGCGTCGTCTGTGACCGTGTCGCCCACCCGCGTATCGGCGACATTTTTGATGCTGCCGGCCACATAGCCAACCGTCCCGGCTTTCAGCTCCGCTTCCGGCGTCATATGCGGCGTAAAAATTCCGACCTCGGTCACTTCAAAATTTTTGCCCGTCGCCATCATGCGGATTTGGTCGCCCTTGCGCACAGAACCGTCAAAAACGCGCAAATACGGGATAGCGCCCCGGTAAGAATCAAATTTGGAGTCGAAAATCAACGCCCTGAGCGGGGCGTCGTCGTCGCCGCGCGGAGGCGGAATCAGGCGCACGATCGCTTCGAGTATTTCTTCAATCCCCACGCCATTTTTAGCGGAAGCTAAAATTGCGCCGGAAGAGTCCAGGCCGATGATTTCCTCAATTTCCTCTTTCACCCGCTCCGGTTCCGCGCCGGGCAAATCTATCTTGTTTATTATGGGAATTATTTCCAAATCATTTTCCAGCGCCAGGTAGACATTAGCTAAAGTCTGGGCCTCGATACCCTGCGCCGCGTCCACCACCAGCAGCGCCCCTTCGCAGGCAGCCAGGCTGCGGGAGACTTCATAGGAAAAATCCACATGTCCCGGCGTGTCGATAAGATTCAGCTCGTAAATCTGCCCGTCCCGCGCCGGATAACGCAAACGGACGGCCTGGAGTTTAATCGTGATGCCGCGCTCGCGCTCCAGATCCATCGAGTCCAATACCTGCTCTTTCAGCTCGCGCGCCGACATGGCGCCGGTATATTCGATCAGACGGTCGGCCAGCGTGGATTTTCCATGGTCAATATGGGCTATTATGCAAAAATTGCGGATGGTCGGCGATGCTTGCGCCATAGATGTTCCTCCATAGTTTGATGAACCTTTCGCCATTATAGCATTTTTTGCGCGAACAGCCAAATGATATTTGAGACGGGCATCCCGTTACAGCCATTCCGC
>JAIRRL010000043.1 GCA_031255985.1 Gracilibacteraceae bacterium | reverse complement strand
TCCACTTTACTCATAAATTCGCTGCTCAATATTAAATTTCCCCTGGGAACTCTCTTTGTCAATTGCGCCGGCGCTTTTTTAATGGGATTTTTGTTAAATTTATTTGACATATTTTCCATAAACGTCAAATGGAAATTATTTTTAACCGCCGGCTTCCTGGGCGGTTATACGACTTTTTCGGCCTATACGCTGGAAACGGCGCAATTTTTTCTTGACGGAAATATCAAACACGCCCTCGCGAATATATTGCTGAATAACATTTTATGCTTGTTTTTCCTGCTGTTGGGCATGTGGCTGAACAGATAAACCCGATAAAACAGATCACCCTACCCCCGATAAACCCGATAAACCCGATAAACCCGATAAACCCGATCGCCCTACATATCAAACAAAGTGAGCTGGCCGCTTTTGTCGGGCAGATCATTCAGATAGGCGAAAACTTCATCCCGGTCGCATATGATCCCGTGCCGGTCGCAGGTTTCCCGGAAAATCCGGTCGAGCTCTTTTTCGTTCGGGCTGGGGCAAACGTAGGCGTCGCCGAAAGCGCGTTTGTATTTTTTTTGCAGCCCCGGAAAATGTTCGTCCAGTTTCCGGAAAAAATAGTCGCGGCTGCCGCCGCGCATCGTCGTGCCAAAGCCGAAACACATGATCGCCGCCACTTTCGCCCGGACGCAGTAATCGAGGATTCCGCGCAGGTTTTCCTCCGTATCGTTGATGAAGGGAAGCAGGGGGCAAAGCCAGACGACGGTCGGAACGCCGTTGTCGCGGCAGATCTCCAGCGCCCGGAAACGCTCGGCGGTCGAGGACGCGTCCGGCTCCAGTATCCGGCAGAGTTTTTCGTCAAAAGTCGTCAGCGTCATCTGCACAACCGCTTTGGCCTTGTCGTTGATCCGTTTCAGCACATCCAGGTCGCGCAGCACGCTTGCCGATTTTGTCAGCACCGTCACCCCGAACCCGTGTTTTTCAATGACTTCCAGGCATTGGCGCGTGTATTGCAGGTCTTTTTCCAGCGGCAGATAGGGGTCGCCCATCGCCCCGGTGGCTATCATGCAGAGCGAGCGCCGTTTGCGCAGCTGGGCCTCCAAAATCCGCGGCGCGTTTCGTTTTACTTCGATCTCCTCAAAATCATGATGCATATTGTAAGTATCCGAGCGGCTATCGCAGTAAACGCAGTTGTGCAGGCAGCCGCGATAGATGTTCATGCTGTTTTTGGGGGAGAGAATGGTTTTGTAATCGGCAAAATGCCAGCGGCAGGCAGCCGCGATTTCGCCAAAGGACGCCCTTTCTTCATGGGCGGCCGCTAGCCAGTTTATATCCCAGTTTTCGCCCCTGATTTTTTCGGATAATTCTTTCAAACGCGCTTCCCGCTGCCGCCAGTCCGGAATCACTTGCGCCACCACGGCCCAGAATTCGCGGGAGTGATTGAATTGCTTCGTATGCGCCAGTTCATGCACGACGACCTGGTCAATCAGATCGTCGGCGGCCATGATGAGCATCCAGGAAAAACTGACGCTGTGGCGGCTGTTGAGGCTGCCCCAGCGTTTTTTGGCGTTCGTAATCCGAAAGCCGCTGACCGTCGCGCGCATGATGGGCTGAAAATGCTTTACCCGCTCTACGATATAGCTTTCCGCCAGCATTTTGTAAATCTGGACGACGGCGGCCTTGATGTTTTCCGGGACCAGGTTCGGCGGGATAAAGAATTCTCCCCGCTCTGCGTCAAATCCGACCAAATTGCCGGCGCGGGCGGTTATCGGATATTCGCCGCCGCGATAGAGGACTTTGTCGCCGTAAGCAAGCCGGAAGTTCGCGCGTTGCGCCCGCTTGGCGACGGATTGAGCGAGCGATTTTTCCAGCGTTTCCTGATTCGAGCGCAGGATACGGTCGATTTCGGCTTGAGACGTGTTCAGGGGGGCGCGGACTTCGACTGCGCCGTTGCGGACATAGATTGCAACGGTTTTGCGTCTGCTGCGTTTGAGGGTGTAATTGAACATTATTCAGGCCGCTCAATTCCAGCCGGCGATATGAATCAGCATCTGCCTGGTATAGGGATAGGCGCTAACTGGAAAGTATTTCCATTCGACGGTGTTGGAATGTACCAAATAGTCGATCACCCGCCCTTCCCCGTCCCGCACCAGCGCGGTGACGACGACGATATGCCGCCAGCCGCTCTCGTCGCCCAGGAGAATGGCGTCCCCGATCTCGCCGCTGTAATAGGGGGCGTCGGCCAGCGCTGCGAGACCCGGCCCGGTATTGCGCCGGGCGTAGTCCAGAAAATAAGTTACCGCCGTCCAGGAGGGGGCGCGGCGGGAATCGGCGCGCCAATACCAGACTGCGCCGCCGCTTGTGTCCATCGGCGCTCCCCCGGCCAGCAGGCATTGGGATAAATAGTTCTGGCAGTTGCCGCCCAAAGAGCTGTAATCCGTCCACTGCTTGTTCCGCTGGCCGACCCAGGCGTCGGCGTAGGCTTTGGCGGCTTCCCGGTTGTAAGCGTGCGTCGCCGTGACGGCGCGGGCGCTGCCCTGAGTGAGCCGGGCGGCGCCGTCGCTTTTGGCCTGGGTGAGCATGGAGGCGAGCCGCGTCGCCAGGTACACTTCCGCCTCGGCTTCGGTCAAAGCAGGCGGCAGGGCGGAGGTGGAGGCGGAGGCGGCGGAACCGGAGCCGGCGGAAGAGAGCTGCGGGAGACGGGAACGGGCCAAGCGCATGTAATCGCCGAGAACCAGGCGGTACAGGCTGCCCGTTTGAAAATGCTGGGTGAGTTTCGGGCCGGCGGCCGTGTTTTGCAAAATATAAATATGGCGGATGTCGAAGCTGTCAGTGGTGGTTTCAGGGGCGGCGGCGAAATTCTGTCGCGCCCGTTCCGTCAGCGTTACCGTCAGAGAGCCGTCCGGCCCCCGCTCCGCGCTCCGGACGTTCAGCCAGTAGCGCCAGGAAATCAGAGAGAGGTCGGCCTGCCCAAGCGAGCGGACGCCGATGAGATACTCCCAGACGACGCGATCGGCGTTGGCCGCCAAAGTCGCGTCCGCCGTGAAGAGCAAGGCCGGGTCTTTTACTTTGAGTTCCGCTAAAGAGGTGTAATAATAATCCATATGGGCGAGGATGAGGTCTTGCTCCGCCGGCGTCAGCGCGGCGGTTTCAGCGCTTTCAATAAAAACGCCGCCGCGCTGGGGCGGGACGGCCCCGGCGCCCGCTAAATCCCCGGCTGGCGCTTCTACGGCTGCGGACGCTTCCGCTTCCGCTGACGCAGCCGCCTCTGCGGGCGCCCCGGCGGTCGCCGCGGCAGGCGCGGGCGCCTCTATAGACGCGGGCGCTTCGGCGGAGAAAAAGGCGCCGGCCCTGCCGGGGGCCGCCCCGCCTTTTGCCCCGGCCGCCTCCGTCCACCCGGACAGAGAGACCGCGGCCGGGGCAAGCGCCGGCGCGGGCGGCTTGGGGCTTGCGAGCAGATGCGCCGCCGCGCTCATACAAATACACGCGACGGTCAGCGTCAGAAGCGCCGCTTTTACGCCGCCCCGCCATTTCAGATTACTCAGTTTCGCTTTTATCCAGGTTCTTTTTTCCGCGTCCATTCCCCCGCCCCCCAATCAGCGCCAATTCACCGGCCGCCGTTCGCCGGGCCGGCGGTTATACTCATCCTGCATAAGTTGGCTGGCTTCCCAGCCATATCCATATTGTAACCCATCCGCCCCGGTAATTCAACAATAACAGACCGGATTTGGCGATTTTTACGGAACCCGCCCCGCGGGGGGCGCGCATACGGGCTTTCAGGCGCGGCAGAGGGGCTGCTATTCAATATTTTTTAATTCCGTCATCCTGCCCATATTATCAAAAGACGCTTTAACTTTATATTCTCCATTTTTACCCAAAATTTCATTGCCGTTTTTTTCTATTTCATATTTTTTCTGAATCAAATAATTCACAAATGATTCTTTGTGATTAACTTCATATCGTGAAATCAATTGTGGAAATACGGTAAAAATAGAAAGAGGGTTGTTGGGAAATTTTTGGTCAATATCTTTTGCGGATATCGTTAAACATATAGTGCCGGCCCCAAAATTTCCCAAATAATAACCGCTTGCTTCAAACATTCCCAGCGCTATATGCCCAATATAATGCATCCAGTTGCGGTTAATTTCAAATTGGCCATTGACCAGCCAGTCAATTTTATTAATATCACCATATTCCCGTAACTTGTTTGCTTGTATAAGTAATTTTTCAGGAAGATTTGATTGGCTGTTTGCCCATCCCCATAACCAGGTTTCTGATGAATGGGAAAAACTCCCCAGAATTTGCATGGGGAAGACATAGTTGCCGCCAAAAGCTATTTCGCCTTTGGCCATATCCACATTCCAATCCATTTTGCCGACGACATCCGCAAAAAACAATTGTTTTTCCATTGCCATGCCGCCATATTTTCCCATCATATCCGGGTTGTAAAGTTCCATCATATCCGGCTTGTAAAGTTCCATCATAATCCTCCTCATATGCCTTCTCCGGCGCCGGCCGGGCTTTGAACGCGCCGGCAAACCGTCTCATCTTCATCTCGCGCGCTTGACTTTTCCCGCGCCTCATTATACCATCTTTGAAGGGGATTTGCCATATTTATAATGAAGCAAAATCCATATTTTCCCACTGTAAATCTCAACCCGAAAGAATGTGGCGGTAATGAACAACAAACCGATACTGCAAATCAACGACCTATTGAAGCAAAACGGCGCCGGCATAGCGGAGGCGGGGCCGCAACTGGGGATCATATGCCTGTGGGCGCTCGGGGCCTGTCTCCTTGTCGCGGCGGCCTATAAAAGACAGATTTTGGACGACGGCGGGACGGTCTCGAAAAAAAACGGCGTGGCATGAACGCGGCATGAGCGCTGTATGAGC
>JAIRRL010000165.1 GCA_031255985.1 Gracilibacteraceae bacterium | reverse complement strand
GTGAACACCGAGACGGAGGTGAAGGAAACAGCAGACGCGCATATGGCGTTTTCCGTCCAGGGGACAATTATACTGGCGACGCTGATCATATCTATTATTTTAGCCATTGTTCTGTCCCGCAATATAGTCAAACCGACGCGCCGGCTGGTAAACGCGGCCGGACAACTGGCGCGCGGCGATATCGAGGTCACTTTGGCCGTTGACCGGAAAGACGAGCTGGGCGAACTGGCGGCCGCTTTTATGAATATGGCGGCGGGAATCAAGGAGCAGGCCAAAGTGCTGAGTTCGCTGGCGGAAGGCGATTATCGCGCCAGAGTGACGGAAAGATCGGACGAGGACGTGATGAACCAGTCGATCAACAGTTTTATTGAAAAAAACAACCAGGTATTGCTGACCATGAAAGAGTCGGCGGCTCAGGTGATGGCGGGCGCGTCGCAAATAGCTTCCGTCGCCCAGGGCCTGGCGGAGGGCGCCGCGGAACAGGCGGCGGAACTGGAACGGTTCAGCGCCACCATAAGCGAAGTTCTCAATCAGGCGGAAGAAAATACCACAAATTCCCAAAGCGCCTACGCGGATGTGCAGGAAGCCAGCAAAACCGTGTCCGGCAGCATGGCTTCCATGCGGGAAATGACCGAGGCCATGCGGGAAATCAATGAAGGCGCCACTAATATCGCCCGCGTGATCAAGGTGATCGACGATATTGCTTTCCAAACGAATATCCTGGCCCTGAACGCGGCGGTGGAGGCGGCGCGGGCCGGTTCGCACGGCAAAGGCTTCGCGGTGGTCGCCGACGAAGTGCGCAATCTGGCCTCCAAATCCGCCAGAGCGGCGAAAGAAACGGCGAGCATGATCGAAAACAGCTCCCAGAAGGTGATGGAGGGCAATATCATAGTGGCGCGCGCCGGTGAAGATATGGAAAAAGCTAACAGTATCTCCGCCCGCAACGCTCAGTATATGGAAAAAATCAGCGAATCATCGCAGAAGCAGCGCCTGTCTTTCGCGGAATTGACCGCCGGGGTCAATCAGATTTCCAATGTCGTCCAGTCAAATTCGGCCACGGCGCAGGAATCCGCCGCGGCCTCCGAGGAACTGTCCGCCCAGGCTTCCGCCATGTTTGAAATCATTGACAGTTTCAAGCTGCGGGACTAAAGCGGACTGACGCGCGCGGGCGGAGTTTGACGCGGGGGCCGGTTACCTGTATAATTAAGGGAGGCTGAAAAACGCGCCCGCGTTTTTCAGTAAGACCTGATTAACTCTGGCCAATACGCGACTGGGAGGAAATGATTTGCGCAAGTATCTGATCGCCGCCGCCGCCGTTCTGTTTGCGGGACTGGGCGCTTACGCGCTTATGATCTCCGGGCCTGACCGGGATGATTTAATTTACAAAAAAATATATAACGCTTACGCCCCCGCACCTTTTGCCGCCAAGGAGGACAAACGGGTTCTCATTCTGGACTTGACGGGGGACGGCGTGAAGGTGCTCGGCCCGCAAAACGGCGTCCGCTTCGATATGAACGCTGACGGCCGCGCGAGCGCCGTCGCCTGGATCGGCGGCGACGACGCTTTTTTGGCTATGGATTTAAACGGCAACGGCGTGATCGACGATGGGAATGAATTGTTGAGCGACCAAACGCCGCTGGCCGGCGGCGGTTATCTTTACGGTTATAACGCGCTCAGACTTTTTGACGAGAACGGCGACGAGCTGATCGACGCGAGCGACGCCGCTTACGCCCCATTGCTGGCCTGGCGGGATCAAAACGGCGACGGGGTTTCCCAGGCGGAAGAATTACTCTCCTTGGCGGAAATTGGCGTCGCTTCCCTCCGCTTCGGCTTTTACGACGTCTATATCGAGCCGGCGGAAACCGGCGCCACTTCCAATAGCCCGGACTGGAAAGAAGCCGCGCAGATAGGCGAGTATTTTTTCAGCGAATACCTGCCGGAGACGGCAAACCCCGGCGCCGCTCCCCCCTTCGCGCCTGAGATTCCCGCCGATTATGGATTTATCGCATATAATCCGCCTGGCGCCGGCGCCGTCCCCTCGCTCCAACAGGCGATGCTGCTGGATGAGTCAGGCGAGCTGGAGGAATTAGTCTATGATTTAGATTACTCTTATTATGAATTTGAGCGTTTCGCCCTCCTTGACCCGATCATCGCGGGCTGGGCCGGGGTGGGCGGCGTCGCGCCCGGCAGCCGGGGGCCGAATATTGACGCCGGGCAATTGACCGCGCTGGAAAAATTCGCGGGCAAACCTTTTGCGGGAGAAGGGAACGACGCTGTCAGCGCCGGACCGGGCAGCATCGTTTTCGCCGGAGAAGGGGACGACGCCGTCAGCGCCGGAGCGGGCAGCGTCGTTTTCGCCGGACCGGGCGACGACGCCGTCTACGGCGGCGGCGGCGACCAGACCTATATTTTCTGCTTGGAGGACGGGAGCGACACGATCACGGATTTCAACGAAGACCCGAACCCCGCCGACATGGCCAGGCAGATAAGCGCTTTTTTCTATATCGCCTTTGAAGCGCAGGACGACGGTCACGATTACAGCGCCGGCTCGACGGAAGACGGCATAATGGCCTATTTCCGCTCGCAAACGGAAAGATACCCGTTCGACCCGGAAGCCGCCCTGGCTTATTTGGCCTCCGGCCGCAAATTGTATACCTACGAACCGTTTTTTAATTATAAAATGGGGATAGGCCCTTTAGTACGGTTGAACAACTATCTGCCGGAGGACGGGGAAATCTATGAATGGCTGCTAACCGCCGCCGAAGGCGAATGCCGTTATTTTGAGTCTTCCGATCCCGGCGGGGGCCTGATGGTGCAGGCGTGCGCCCAAACGGAAGATATGCGGCGGGAAGCCGCCGCTTTGAGATCAGTGTTGAGGCTAGCACTGACGCTAACGCCGGATGAATACTTAGCGGAGTCGGAATGGGTTTTAAACGAGGAAACATTGAACAATGTGCTGGTGCGACCGTGAAGGTAAACCGGCCTAATACGGGGGAAGGGAAAAAATGAGCGCAGAATCGCGGATGGCCACGGTCTACGACCCGCAGCGGGCGGAAAACAAATGGTATCAGCTTTGGGAGGAAAACGGCTGTTTTCGCCCGGCGGCTGAAGGAGAGGAAACTTTCAGCATCGTCATGCCTCCGCCGAACGTGACCGGGATTTTACATCTCGGCCACGCGATGGACAACACGCTGCAGGACATTCTGACGCGCTACCGCCGGATGCGCGGCTGCCGCGTTCTCTGGACGCCGGGAACGGATCACGCGGGGATAGCGACTCAGGCCCGCATAGAGGAACATCTGCGCGCCGAGGGCCTGCAAAAGGAACATATCGGCCGGGACGCTTTTTTGGCGCGGGTTTGGGCCTGGAAAGAAGAACACGGCGGTCTCATCACCCGCCAGCTTCGCCGCCTGGGCGCCTCCTGCGACTGGGAGCGCGAGCGTTTCACTATGGACGGGGGCTGCTCCCGCGCCGTGCGGGAGGTGTTCGTCCGTCTCTACGAAAAAAACCTGATTTACCGCGGCGATTATATCGTCAACTGGTGTCCGGTCTGCCGGACGGCAATCTCCGATATAGAAGTGGAACACGAAGAACAGGACGGGCATCTGTGGTATATCCGTTATCCGGGCGCGGACGGCGGCGAGGGGCTGACCGTGGCTACCACCCGGCCGGAAACGATGCTGGGCGACGCGGCGGTCGCCGTCCACCCGCAGGACGGGCGTTACGCGCATCTGATCGGGCGGCGGGTCGTTTTGCCGCTCACAGGCAAAACGATCCCCGTCGTCGCCGACGAATATGTGGAGCGGGATTTCGGGGCCGGCGCCCTCAAAGTCACGCCGGCTCACGATCCGAACGATTTCGAGCTGGGGCGGCGGCACGGCCTGGAACCGGTGAATATTTTAAATGAGGACGCGAGCCTGAATGAAAACGGGCTGGCTTATCAGGGTCTGGATCGCTACGAGGCGCGCCGCCGCGTCCTGGCCGACCTGGAAAACGCCGGCCTGCTGGAGCGGACGGAAGAAACGCGGCATAGCGTCGGGGTTTGCTATCGCTGCGGCGCCACGGTGGAACCGCGCGTCAGCCGCCAGTGGTTTGTCCGGATGGAAACGCTGGCCCGGCCGGCGCTCCAGGTCGTCGAGACAGGCCGCTTGGAATTCATGCCCGCCCGTTTTGCCAAAATATATATAAATTGGCTGGAAAACATCAGAGATTGGTGCGTTTCCAGGCAATTATGGTGGGGGCATCGCATCCCGGTCTGGTATTGCGCGGACTGCGGCGCGGAGATCTGCGCCCGGACGGATCCGGCCGTCTGCAACGTTTGCGGCGGCGGGCGCCTCACTCAGGACGCCGACGTGCTGGACACCTGGTTTTCCTCCGCCCTCTGGCCTTTTTCCACTTTGGGCTGGCCGGAAGAAACCCAGGATTTGCGGGATTTTTACCCGACGACGGTGCTGGTGACCGGGCGGGACATCATCTTTTTCTGGGTCGCCCGCATGATTTTTATGGGCCTGGAAATTCAGGGGGAAATTCCTTTTCGCCAGGTTATGATTCACGGACTTATCCTGGACGCCCAGGGCCGCAAAATGAGCAAGTCCCTCGGCAACGGCGTGGATCCGATCGAGGTGATAGATCAATACGGCGCGGACGCTTTGAGGCTGACTTTGGTCACCGGCAACACGCCGGGTAATGATCTGCGTTTTCATCCGGAAAGGCTGGAATGGGCGCGCAATTTCCTGAATAAGATCTGGAACGCGGCCCGTTTTGTGCTGATGAGTACGGAAGACCTGGCGGCGACCGGCGGCGAAAACGACGCGACTATGGCGGGCCGCTGGATTTTATCCAGATATGAGGAAGCGGCGAGCCGGGCGGCGAAAGCGATTGAAGCCTTTGACCCCGGCGAAGCCTGCCGCGTCCTGTACGAATTCGTCTGGAACGAGTTTTGCGACTGGTATATTGAATTGGTGAAAAAAACGCTCTATGACCGCGACCGGCCGCAAGAACGGCTGGCGGCGGCCGGAACCCTGCGCCGGGTGCTGGAAGGCTCGCTCCGCCTGCTGCATCCGTTTCTGCCTTTTATCACGGAAGAAATATGGCAAAATATTCCAGGAAGCGATGGATTTCTCATGCTCCAGTCCTGGCCGGCGCCGGCCGGCTACAAGGACGCGGCGGCTGAAACCCAGATGGCAGTGGTCATTGACGTGATCAGGGCCGTCCGGGGCATCCGCGCGGACATGAACATCGCTCCGGGCCGCAAGGCCGATATCTGGCTCGTCGCGCCTCAGCGGGCGGAATACGACGCTCTGCTCGCCGGACGGGATTATATCCTCCGCTTGGCCGGCGGAGAGCGGATAACGCTTTTGCCGGAACAGACGGCCAAACCGCCGCAAGCCGCTTCCGCCGCGCTGGCGGGGGTGATGGTCTATGTACCGCTTAAAGGCTTGCTTGACCTCGACAAGGAAATCGCCAGGACGGGCAAAGAAATCGCCGCAGCGCAGCAAACGGCGGAGCGGCTGGAGAAAAAACTACAAAACGAAGGTTTTCTCACCCAAGCGCCGGAGGCGGTGATCGCCGCCGAAAAAGATAAACTGGAAAAAACCCGTTCCCGTCTGGGCGAGTTAACAATCCGGCTGACGGAACTCCAGTGACGGCGGGGGCGGCGGCGCGAGCGCCACGAACCCGCCTCCGAACGCGGTCGTGCGCAGCCAGAGACTGAGGTCGATCGCCTCGCTTCTGCTCTGATCATACATGGTGGCGATGTGGCCGGCGGGTTCATAGGCGACGATCGTCACCCAATGCCAACTGTCCAGATTGGTCAGCAGGCCGTTGGAGAGATTCAGGAAGGCCACCGGGAGATCAGCGGCGAGAAACCGGGTGATGAATTCCGCCGTCGTCTCCAGCTGCGGCCGTTTGCCCGCCAGCAGCGGCACTTCCCAGACATGGGTCATAAGAGGCACGTTCCTCTCCGCCCCGTAAACGCGGGCGCCGTCGGTGAACATACCGGTTCTATTTACCCCTTGCATACCGGGGGTGACATAGCGCCAGGCGTCCTCCATCAGACGGAGAAAACAGTCGAAGTCCGCTCCCGCGTAAGGACAGAGCGGCGCGCATTTCTCCCGCGTGCGCGCCATATACCAGATCAGATGGGCAAACACAGTCGGCCCGCAGCCGGCGCGCCGCTGCCATTCCGTCGCGTACCAGGTTTGGTTGCCGCCGTAGGAGGGCTGCCCGTTTTGATCCGTAAAATTAAAGAGTTCCGGCGCCCGAATAGCGGCGGCCGAAATACTGGCGCCGTCCAAGGTCGTCACCCCCCGCCCTGTTTTTAACCGCCGTTATCAGGGTTTTTTTCCCTGTTGCGCCTTCCCCTGCGGCTCCTTTTCCTGTTTATCCATTTCCCGCATCAAGTCTATGCGTTCCTCGGCGTAACGCCGCACAAATTCAGTTCCTTCGCGCGCGATTTTGGCCTTGAACAGCATGTCCCGCGCCGACCGGAAATCCCCTGTTTTGAAATAAAGATCGCCCAAAAAAAACTGGATGCGCTGCAAGGCCCGCGGATTCAGGCTCACGCGCAGATAAACGTCCTCATACGCCGCCAGCGCCTGCCGGTTGGCGTATTCCGCCATCGTCTGATCGCCGCAGTCCTCATACAAACGGCTCAGTCTTACCCACAGCCGCGCCGTCTGGGTTTCCGCCTGGACAAAACAGCGGGGGGCCGCCCGCAAAGCGAGATAATAGCCGGCAAACACTTCCGCCGCGTCCTTGCGGTTATCGAATTCCAGTTTCAGTTCCCGCTGGAGGGCGCCCAGCTCGGCCATCAGGCTATGGGGATCAGCCGGCTCCGCCGTGTCAAAAGCGTCCCGCAGAGCGGAATACCAGCATTGGGGGCAGGTGACGACGTCATACCACATCGGTTCCACGCCCTTGTAGTGGTCGCGCATATCCGGATCCGTCCGGCTGCGCGTCAGCCTTGACTCGCGCAAACCGGTCGCCTCGAAGGTCACGCCGCAAACCGGGCATTTTTCCTTAGCGGTAAAGACAATGCCTGCCGGCGCTTCCCCCTCCGGCGCCGGCAAGCGGTAATGGCCATGCCCGGCGGGAAAGAGGCCGGGAGCTTCGAGCCGGCGGTTAGGCCCGGCGGCGGCGCCCGGCGGCGGCTCTTTTTCCTCCGTCCGCCGGCAAAGATCCGCAATCAAGGCAAAAGTGGCTTCAGACTCCATCCGGAAAAACTCAAAAATGTCGTCGCGGGTGAGGGAAACCGTGAGCGATTCTTCCATCGCCACCACGGTAGCCGGCTGCGCCGCGCCGAGAAACAGCGATTGTTCCCCGAAAAACTCTCCCGTTCCCCGCTCCGCCAGAAAAACCTCGTCAGTTTTCTGGTAATTTTTGTAAATTGCCACGCCGCCTGTTATGATGATGTACAGACGGCCTTCCGCCTCCCCTTCCCGGACGACCACGTCCCCAGGCGCAAACACATCCATATTGCGTCTGTTCCTGCGCATCCCGCTCACATTGATCACGCCGCCTTCCCCCTTCAAAATTATTCCTTTCGCCGGGTTATTCTTGCTTATCTTTTAGCAAAGAAGCGTCCATTACCTTATGATGATGCTTGCCTTTAACGGTTTCCCGCTTCCAGCCCAGACGAGGCGCCAGCAACTGGTAAACCGGTTCGGACCAGCGGCTCAAAAGCGGCCCCAGCACGGCCAGCAGCACCACGTAGAGGACGGAAAAGGATTCCAGCTTGGTACTGAGTCCGGCCGCCACCCCTAAATTTGCCAGTACGATGGAAAACTCCCCCCGCGACGTTATCGTAAGGCCGAGGTTCAGAGCGCCGCGTTTGGAAAGGCCCGCCACTTTACCCATGGTGAAGCCGTAGGCCAAACTGCCGGCTATGGTCAGCGCCACGGCGATCACGGCGATCAGAACGGCGCCCAGCAGACTGTCCAGCGATATTTTCAAGGCAAAACCGAAAAAGAAGGCCGCGCCGAAAAAATCCCGGAACGGCACAACCAGACGAACAATGCGCTCATGCTGCGACGTATCCGCCAGGATCATGCCGAGAATGAGCGCCCCTATCGCCTCGGAGATATTGAGCGCTTCGGAGGCGCCGGCCAGGAAAATGAGCAAGGCCAGCACCACGAGCAAAAAAGTTTCTTCGCTGGCGATGGAAAAAATGCTCTCCAGCACCTTGGTCGTGCGCAGACTGACAAAGACGAAAATGATAATAACGGCAAAAGCAAAGCCGACCGAAATGGCCAGCTCGGAAGGTTTGCCGCCGCGGTTTATCGCGATGGCGGAAACTATGGGCAGATAAGCCGCCATGAAAATATCCTGAAACAGCATTAAGCCCATGATCACTTCTGTTTCGGGATTAGCCGTGCGTTTCAAATCAACCAGAGTTTTAGCGACGATAGCGCTGGACGATATGATAATAATGCCTGTGGCCAGCAGGATTTCCTCTATTCCCCAACCAAGAAAAAACGTAAAAACAACAGCCGCCGTCGCGTTAAAAGCCAGGTAAATCAAGCCGCTTTTCACCATGGTTCCCGCCGATTGCAGCAACTTGCGGATGGAAAACTCCAAACCCAGTGAAAAGAGCAAAAACAGCACTCCCAGGCGGCCGAGAAAGTCAACGGCGTCCAGCGTGCTGGCCGAGGGTTGATAAGATGTCAGGCCATTAGGCGGGAGTAAGAGACCAACAATTATTATAATCGGGACGATAGAGAATTTCAGACGGGAAGCTACTATGCCGGAAAAAGCCACAAAGAGCAGCAACACTCCCAGTTCCAGAAAATTATACTCCAAGTATTTGCCCTCCGTCAGCCGGGCCGCTCAAGGCTCCGGCGACCGGGTTCCGCGCGCTCCGGCGTGAAAAGCGTTGATCTGTTCCCGCGTACCCGCCATGACAATCGTGTCGCCGTCCTTGAGCACGGCGTCCGGGCCGGGACTGACGACGCTTTCTCCGTCCGTGCGGATGATGCCGATAATGCTGACGCCGATGTTTTTGCGGATGCCCAGTTCGCCGATCGACGCGCCGATGAACGGCGCCGGCGGCGATAATTTATACCAGTCAATCGCCAGCCCTTTGAGGTCAACGCGCATATTCTCCAGCGCCTTGGGCGTATAGGCCAAGCCGCCGAGAATCCCGGCTATTTTGCGCGCCTCCGGGTCGTCGAAGGAAACGATGTGTTCAACCTCGCTGTCCGCGTCGGTTTCATCGTAACGATATATTTCCCTCACCCCATCGTCGTGAACGATGATGATGATTTTTCCGCCGTTTGCAGGCGTTATCGAAAACTTGCGGCCTATGCCCGGCAAGTCGGTTTCTTTAATAAAATCCATCCCAGTTCCCCTTTTCTTGCGCTTGTCCCGAACCGGCGGTCCGGATGTAAAGCTGCTTTCATCAAAAAATATAGCACCGCAGGCGTCGCCTGTCAAGCGCATATTTTGGCGCAGTCTTTCATTAAAACCGGGACGCCGCCGCCGGCGTCCCCGCGCTTTCCATAGAGGACGCCGCTTCCGGCGTCCCGCGTCCCCGATAGAATCCGATGTTTAAATATCCAAATTGGTCACTTCTTTGGCGTGAGCGTAAATATATTCCTTGCGCGGTTCCACCTGGTCGCCCATGAGTACAGTGAACAATTCGTCCGCCAGGATGGCGTCGTCAATATTCACCTGGAGCAAAGTGCGTTTGGCCGGATCCATCGTCGTATCCCACAGTTGCTCGGCCTGCATCTCTCCCAAACCTTTATACCGCTGGATCGTCACCTTATCCCGGCCTATTTCGGTGAGAATCCGCTCCATCTCCGCGTCTTCGTAGGCGTAGCGCACCATCTTCCCTTTTGATATTTTGAACAGCGGCGGCTGGGCAATATACACGTAATTGTTTTCCAGCAAGGGACGCATATAACGGTAAAAAAAGGTCAGCAGCAAAATGCGGATATGAGCGCCGTCCACGTCGGCGTCAGTCATGATGACAATTTTATGGTAACGCGCCTTGTCGATGTCAAAATTTTCTGAAATCCCCGTGCCAAAAACCGTGATCATCGAGCGGATCTCCGCGTTTGCCAGCATTTTATCCAGGCGGGCTTTCTCCACGTTGAGGATCTTGCCCTTGAGGGGGAGAATAGCTTGAAACTTGCTGTCCCGCCCCTGTTTGGCGCTGCCGCCCGCGCTTTTGCCCTCGACGAGAAAAATCTCGCAAAACTCAGGATCCTTCCAGGAACAATCGGAAAGCGTTCCCGGCAGCGAAGTGCTGCCCAGCGCCGTCTTGCGCTGCACCAGTTCGCGGGCTTTTCTGGCGGCCATACGGGCTCGCGCCGCTTGCAGCCCTTTTTCCACAATTCGGCGCGCCACGGGGGGATTTTCCTCAAAATAAGTCGTGAGCGCCTCCCCGACCACGCTGTCCACGACGGAGCGCACCTCGCTGTTGCCGAGTTTCGGTTTGGTCTGCCCTTCAAACTGCGGATCCTGCAACTTGAGGGAAAGAACGGCCGTCAACCCCTCGCGCACGTCCTCGCCGCTCAGATTGGCCTCGCTGTCTTTCAGCAGCTTGGCTTTGCGGGCGTAATCGTTGATGCTGCGCGTCAGCGCCGCCTTGAAACCGGCCTCATGGGTGCCGCCCTCGCTCGTATGGATATTGTTTACATAAGTGAATAAATTTTCCGCAAAACTGTCGTTATATTGCAAAGCCAGCTCCACCAAAGTCTGGTCGCGCCGGCCGCTGTGAATAATCGGCGCCGGATGCAGCAGGCCCTTGTTTCGGTTGAGAAAGGCGATATAATCCTTTAACCCGTCAGAGTAGGAATATGTTTTCCGCAGCGGCGGCTCCTCCCGCTCATCCGTATAAGTGATCGTCACATTATGAGTAAGAAAAGCCAGCTCCCGCAGCCGGTTTTTCAGAATATCCGAATCAAACTCCGTCGTTTCCGTAAAAATTTCCGCGTCGGGCCAAAAAATAATCGTCGTGCCCGTTCCCTCGGCCGCGCCTTCTTCGCGCAAAGGGGTCAGGGGCTTGCCGCGGCTGAAACTCTGGGCGTAGAGACGCCCTTCTTTGCGCACGCGCGCCTCCAGCCGCGCCGACAGGGCGTTGACCACGCTGACGCCCACGCCGTGCAGACCGCCGGAAACAGTGTACATTTTATTGCTGAACTTGCCGCCGGCGTGCAGCATGGTTAAAGCCACCTCAACGCCGGAAAGGCCGTATTTCGGGTGAATATCCACCGGGATGCCGCGGCCGTTGTCCGTCACCGCCACGCCGCCGTCCGCGCGCACCGTCACCTTTATATCGTCGCAAAAACCGGCCATCGCCTCGTCTATGCTGTTGTCAACCACTTCGTTGACCAGATGATGCAGCCCCTTGCTCCCCGTCGTGGCGATATACATGCCCGGCCGTTTGCGCACGGCTTCCAGCCCTTCCAGCACTTCGATCTGTCCCGCGTTGTAAACCGGCGTGTCCGTGTCTTTTCTTTGCAAAACCGTATCCTCCAAATCTCCTCATCCGCCATTCTTTTGCGGGAAAACAATCCGGTCCCCGCCGGGCGCCGGATTGTTTTCCCTTCTAATTTTTCCCGAAACCGATTCTTCGCGTGCGGGCCGTAAAATCAGCCGTTGATGCGTTTCAAATCAAGATAGTAACGGTCGATATATTCCGCGTTCTGGAGACCGGCGCGGATAGCGTACTGGCCGGAATGCTGCATCAGCATGGCGAAGGGCGAATCCTCGCTCATGGATTCCTGAATTTGCCTGAACAGCTCGATTCGCGCCGCGTCGCCGGTCGTCGTCGCCGCTTCCGCCGCCAGCGCCGCCAGTTCCGGGCTCATATCCGCCGCCCAGTTGGCGCGCAGACCGACGCTGTTGCCGGGCATGAAGGCCAGCTGGCTGTTATTGTCGGGATAATCAGGATTCCAGTACCAGAGACCGAGCGGCTGCTGGCCGTTGCGGTAGGTTTCCAGGGAAATCATGATGTCCTCCGGCACAATCGTCGTAGTGATTCCGATGGCCGCGAGGTCGCTTTGGATTTTTTGGGCCAAGGTCACAAAATCAACGCCGATGATATTGGTGGTCGGCACATAGAAATCGACCGCGAAACCGTCCGCGAAACCGGCTTCCTCCATCAGGGCCTTCGCCGATTCGATCTGCGGATAAGCGGCCGGATCCAGCGGCGGCAGAGAGCCGAGCAGACCGAGGGGGAAAGGCGCTACCGGCGTCTCCGTATCCACGCCGGCGATGCTCTGGATGCCCGGATAATCAAGGGCGAGACGAATAGCCCGCTGCACGAGCGGATCAGCGATCGGGCCGCCGATTTCCTCGCTGCGGTTCATGAGCAGAAAACTGGCGGTCAAAGTCTGCCGGTCCATGACCGTCACGCCTTCTTTACCCTCAAGCGGATTGATTTGTTCCGGTCCGAGGTTGAAGGCCACGTCCACGTCGCCCTGCTGCAGCATCATCGCCTGGGCGTTAGGATCGGTTATCGTGCTGACGGTGATTTTGTCATAGTAAGGCGTCTCGCCCCAATAATTGACGTTGCGGGCCAGAACCACCTCGACTTTGGGCGTGTAGGACTCGATGACATAAGGGCCGCTGCCGGCGGAGTTTGAGTCAAGCCAGATTTTGGCCGTATCCTCAACCGCCGCCGCAACCGAGGCCTCCGGGGCGGCCGCCATCCGGGCGGCGATGCCGTCCGCGAAATACCCGCTCAGGGTTTCCTCGCTCAACGCGCCGTGTTCCTGGGCGGTTTTGCTGTCAAGGATCGAAAAGAAATTATAGGTCAGTTTTACCGGGAAGGAGGGATCGGTTTCCTTCAGGCGGAAAATAACGGTCGCATCGTCCGGCGCTTCAATGGCTTCCAGGCCTTCGGCCATAAATACGGCGTTGCCGCCGATCATTATGGCGCGCTCGACGCTCCATTTTACGTCGGCGGCGGTGAGCGGATTGCCGCTGCTGAATTTAACATCCGGCCGCAGAGTGAACGTGTAGGTCAGGCCGTCGGCGGAAGTCTCAAAACTCTCCGCCGCCGCCGCCTGCAGATTATCGAGCGAACCGACAAATTCCAGCAGATTATCATAGCAGGCGTGCAGAATCAACATGCCGTAGGCTTCGTAGGTGACGGCCGGGTCGAAACTTTCGTAATCCGGGTTCACGGCGACAATCAGATGTTTGTCCTCTTCCGCCGCCGGGGTCTCGTCGCCGGCCGGTTCGCCGCCGGCAGCGGGCGGAGCGGCGGGAGCGGCGGGAGCGCCGCCGCAGGCCGGCAGCCAAACCAGCAGCAAAACCAGGCACAGAAGCAGTAAGCGTTTTTTCATCTTTTCATCCTCCTTTTTTCCCATGGAAAATTATATCGCGCCGGCCGGGTGGCCGTTAACGCCGTCAGAGCGGAAAAGGCAGGCGACGTAATGATCTTCGCCCGCAAAACGCGGTTCCGGCTCCCGCTGGGCGCATTCGGGCGCCGCCCTGGGACAGCGGGTATGAAAACGGCAGCCGGAGGGCGGATTCATGGGGGAAGGCACGTCGCCGCTCAGGATAACGCGGCCGCCGCTCGCCTCGACGCGGGGGACGGCGGATATGAGCGCCTGGGTGTAAGGGTGCAGGGGATTGGCGTAAATATCGCGGTGCGAGCCGATTTCCACCAGGCGGCCCAGGTACATGACGCCGACCCGGTTGCTGACATGATGAACTACGCTCAAATTATGAGAAATGAACAAATAGGTAAGACCGAATTCCCGCTGCAAATCCGCGAGTAAGTTCAGCACCTGGGCCTGAATGGAGACGTCCAGGGCGGAAACGGCTTCATCGCAAACGATGAGTTCCGGGTTAAGCGCCAGGGCGCGGGCGATGCCGACGCGCTGTTTCTGGCCGCCGGACAGCTCGTGCGGGTAACGGGACAGATGATAATCCGACAGCCCGACTTTGTCAAGCAAAAAAGCGATGCGCTTCCGCCGCTCTACCGCGCCGCCCACGCGGTGAATGCGAAACGGTTCCTCCAAAGCGCGGCCGATAGTCACGCGCGGATTGAGAGAGGCGCTCGGATCCTGAAAAATAACCTGAATTTTCTGACGAAAAGTCTTCAATTCCCGCCCGCTCAGACCGGCGATGTCCCGCCCGCCGAAGATCACCCGGCCGGACGTTAAGGGATACAGCGCCGCGAGGGCGCGGCCGAGCGTGCTTTTGCCGCAGCCGCTCTCGCCTACGAGACCGAAAGTCTCGCCTCTGCGGACGGAGAAACTGACCCCGTCCACCGCCTTGACGTACTGACGGCGGAAAGGATGCCCGCGCACCGGAAAATATTTTACGATGTTCTCCGCGCTGAGCAGGACGCCGTCGTTTCCGGCCGGCGCGGTCACAGCGCGTTCTCCCGCCAGTGATGACAGCGCACGCGCCGCCTTTCTTCCTCCCCCGTCTCCGTCAGGCCGGGTTCCTCCCGGCGGCAAAGCGGGCTGGCATAGCGGCAGCGCGGAGCAAAGGCGCAGCCGGGCGGCAGATCGAACGGATCCGGCACCGTTCCGTCAATCGAAAACAGCCGTTCCCGCTCGGCGGCGGCGATCACGGGGATGGAGCGCAAAAGCCCTTCGGCGTAGGGATGCAGCGGCCTGGCAAACAGAGCGGCGGCCGGCGCGTCCTCGACGATCTGGCCGGCGTACATGACGACCACATGAGAACACATCTCGGCCACGACGCCCAGGTCATGCGTGATGAGGATGATAGCGGCGCCGATTTCCCGGCGCAAATCCTTCATTAATTCCAAAATTTGGGCCTGAATGGTCACATCCAGGGCCGTCGTCGGCTCGTCGGCGATGAGCAGCCGCGGGCCGCAGGCCAGAGCCATGGCGATCATGACGCGCTGGCGCATACCGCCGGACAGTTGATGGGGAAATTCGCCGAAGCGCTGCTCCGGCGCCGGAATACCCACCTTATATAGCAGTTCGAGCGCATGGGCTTTCGCCTCGTTTTTGCGCATCCCCCGGTGCAGCAATAGAGGTTCCATGACTTGGCGGCCGCAGGTGTGGAGCGGATTGAGCGAAGTCATCGGTTCCTGAAAAACCATGGAGATTTCATTGCCGCGCAGCCGGCGGATCTCGTCCGGCGGCAAGGTCAGAAGGTCGCGCCCGGCGAAAAGAGCGCGGCCGGCGGTAACCCGGCCGGGCGGATCGGGGATCAGGCGCATGAGCGCCAGCGCCGTCACGCTTTTGCCGCTGCCACTCTCGCCCACCAGGCCCAAAGTTTCGCCGGAGCGCAAGGTAAACGAAACCCCGCGCGTCGCCATATGGGTTCCGGCGGCGGTGCGGAACTGCAAATCCAAGCCGTCTATATCAAGCAAGGGGGCTGATGGTTGTTCCACTGGCTGCTCCCGTTTTTCTCGCGCCGTCATATACATATTTTAGCCGAAAGAGCCGTTTCTGTCAAGGTTGCAAACACGGCGGCCCCGGCGTGACCGCGTGACCGATTGACGTTACTGTTCACGTCTCCGGACTTCACATGCGCGGCCGGACTTTACAGACGCGGCCGGCGGTAATATAATTACAGCGGGAATAAACCGCAACTGGAAAAGAGTGTAATTTTTGTATGGCGAATATCATCTTATATACTGAAGCGCTGGCGGCGGGACTGACCCGGCGCCGCCAAACGCTGAGCACCGCCGAATCCTGCACGGGCGGGCTCTTGGGCGCGCTGCTGACCGAAGCCCCCGGCAGCAGCGCCTATTACCTGGGCGGCGTCGTCACTTACGCGAATGAACTCAAACAAAACCTGCTCGGAGTGCAGGCGGAAATTATCCGCCGCCGCGGCGCCGTCAGCGGGGAGGTAGCGCGGGAAATGGCGGCGGGCGTCCGCCGTCTGACGGGCAGCGACTGGAGTCTGTCGGTGACGGGAGTGGCCGGGCCGGCGGCGACGGAGTTTAAACCGGCCGGCCTCGTGTGGATCGGACTCGCCGGGCCGCAACTGATCTGGGCCGGCGAGTTCCGCTTCGAGGGCGGCCGGGCGGAAGTGCGCCGGCAGGCGGCGGAAAAGGCGATTCGCCTTTTGGCGGAAAAATTTTCGCCGGAAGGAAAAAACGCTTGACTGCATCCGGCGCCGGTGCTATACTTAGATAGGCGAACATGTGTTCGCGGGAGGAAGGGGGAGGATTCGTGTTAAACAATGATACGCTGAAAGCGCTCGATACCGCGCTCGCCAACATTGAAAAACAGTTTGGCAAGGGATCTATCATGAAGCTGGGTGAGGCGGCGGCTAATCTGACCGTGGAGGTGATTCCCACCGGCTCGATCGCCCTGGACATAGCGCTGGGGGTGGGCGGCGTGCCGCGCGGGCGCGTCATCGAGATCTACGGGCCGGAATCGTCAGGCAAAACGACCGTCGCTCTGCATATCATCGCGGAAGCACAAAAACACGAAGGCGTAGCGGCTTTTATCGACGCGGAACACGCCTTGGATCCCGTCTATGCCAAGGCGCTGGGCGTCGATACGGATGAACTGTACATTTCGCAGCCGGATACGGGGGAGCAAGCGCTGGAAATATGCGAAGCGCTGGTGCGCAGCGGCGCTCTGGACGTCATAGTCATAGACTCCGTCGCCGCCCTCGTGCCGCGCCTGGAGATCGAAGGCGACATGGGCGACGCGCACGTCGGACTGCACTCCCGCCTCATGTCGCAGGCGCTGCGCAAGCTGACCGGGGCCATCAGCAAAACCAAAACCTGCGTTATTTTCATCAACCAGCTGCGAGAGAAGGTAGGCGTAATTTTCGGCAGCCCGGAAACTACCACCGGCGGCCGGGCGCTGAAATTTTACTCCTCGGTGCGGATGGATGTGCGCAAAGTGGACGTGATCAAGCAGGGACAGGAGATTTTGGGCAACCATACCCGCGTCAAAATCGTCAAAAACAAAGTCGCGCCGCCTTTTAATTTCGCCGAGTTCGACATAATATACGGGGAGGGCATATCGCGCGAGGGCAGTCTGGTTGATTTGGGCGTACAGACCAAGGTTTTGCAAAAAGCCGGTTCCTGGTACTCGTATAACGGCGATAAGCTCGGCCAGGGGCGTGAGAACGTCAAGGAGATCTTGCGCCGCAACGGCGATTTGGCGAACGAGGTGGAAGAAAAAATCAGGGAACAAATCCGCCAGAACGCGTCAAAAACGGCAAAACACGGAGCGGAAGGCAAAGAGGGCGAGCTGGAGTAAATCAGTCTCGATGAGGAATGACCGGATCAAAAAAAACGGCGGCGATCCTCTCGCCGCCGCCCTTCGCTTCCTGTCGCGTCGGGCGCATACGGGCAGTGAATTGACGGAAAAGCTGCGCAAACGCGGTTTTGGGGCGGAGGAAACCGAAGCCGTCGTCGCCAGGCTCTTGGAATGTCGTTATATCGACGACGAAGCTTATGCGCGCCGCTATTGCCGCCTGTGGCGGGAACGGCGCTCGCGCCTGCGGATACAATGCGAAATCCGGAAGCGCGGCGTGGAAGAAGATATTATCGCCGCCGCGCTGGCGGAAGAATACCCGCCGGAGCGGGAAGTCCTCAATTGCCGCCGCGCCCTGGCGGAAAAAGAAGGCCCGGCGGCGGAAAAAACCGCGGCCTCTCTTTACCGGCAAGGTTACAGCGCCGGACATATCCGCCAGGCGCTTAATTATTGCGGCTGACTACCGGCCAGGGCGGAAATAATCATTCCAGGCCGCGCATAGCCGGAAAAAAGATCACGTCGCGAATGGAGGCGGCGTCGGTCAGCAGCATGACCAGGCGGTCAACGCCGACGCCCAGACCGCCGGTCGGCGGCAATCCGTATTCCAAGGCCTGAAGGAAATCCTCATCCATCATATGCGCTTCTTCGTCTCCCCGCGCCCGTTCCGCCATCTGAGCCTCGAAACGCCGGCGCTGATCAACGGGATCGTTTAATTCCGAAAAACCGTTGGCTATTTCCCGTCCGTATATAAAAAGTTCAAACCGGTCGGTATACTCCGGGCGCTCGTCGTTGCGCCGGGCCAGAGGCGAGATCTCCACCGGGTGTCCCGTAATAAAAGTCGGTTGAATCAACTCCGCTTCCGCCCGGTTTTCAAAAAACTCGTTGAGCGCCCGCCCCCGGCCGGCGCCGGGCGGCAGTTCCAGTCCGTGAGCCTGCGCCGCCGCCCGCGCTTCCTCGTCTGTTTTGATGGCGGTAAAATCCACCCCGGCATAAAGGCGGACGGCTTCCGTCATGGTCAGGCGCCGCCAGGGCCCCGCCAGGGAAACCTCCGTCCCCTGATAAGTGATTTTTTCCGTTCCCGGCACAATCCGGGCGATACGCCGGATCATATCCTCGGTCAAATCCATCAGATCGTGATAATCAGCGTAAGCCATATAGAGTTCCATCATCGTGAATTCCGGGTTATGGCGGATTGATATTCCCTCGTTGCGAAAATTGCGCCCGATTTCAAAAACACGCTCCAGGCCGCCGACCACCAGCCGTTTCAGCGGCAACTCCGGCGCGATGCGCAGGAACATATCCATGTTCAGAGCGTTATGCCGGGTGACAAAAGGCCGCGCCGCCGCGCCGCCCGCGATGGGCTGCAGGATGGGAGTCTCCACCTCCAAAAACCCTTTTTCTTCCAAATAATCGCGCATAGTGCGGATGACGGCCGTGCGCCGCAAAAACACCTGCCGTGATTCCTCGTTCATGATCAGGTCGAGATAACGCTGCCGGTACCGCAGATCGACATTGGTCAAACCGTGAAATTTCTCCGGCAGGGGGCGCAAGGATTTGGCCAGCATAGTCACCGTTTCCGCCCGCACGGACACTTCTCCTTTTTGGGTGCGGAAGACCGCCCCGCTCACGCCGATAATATCGCCGACGTCGAAGGTTTTGCAGAGAGCGAAATTTTCCGCCCCCAGCGCGTCGATGCGCGCGTAAATCTGAATCCGGCCCGATCCGTCCTGGATATGAGCGAAAATATTCTTGCCCATATCGCGTTTGGAAATCAGACGGCCGGCGACCGCGACGACCGTGTTTTCCAACCCGGCAAAACCGGCGTGTATCTCCGCCGAGAGATGAGTGCGCCCGTAGCCGCCCGCGTATGGCTCTATCCCCTGTTCCCGCAGTTTCGTCATTTTGTCAAGACGCACCCGCAGCACGTCGCCCGTGTAAGCCGCCGGCGCGCCGCCGCTGTTTATTCCGTCCATATCCGCCTCCGCTCTTACTCTAACGTATATCGACAATCTGATAGGAGATGGCGCCAACCGGGGCGACGACCTCAATCACGCTGCCCTTGTTTTGTCCCAGCACAGCCTTGCCGACCGGCGATTCGTTGGAAATTTTATTGGACATGGGATCGGCTTCCGCCGATCCGACGATCATGTATGTTTCCTCCACCGCGTTTTCCATATCCCGCAACAGTACCGTACTGCCCAGCGTCACCGCGTCCCGGTCTTCGTTGTCGTCTATGACTCTGGCGTTGCGGAGCATTTCTTCCAGGGTGATAATGCGTCCTTCAATAAAAGCCTGTTCGTTTTTCGCGTCCTCATACTCGGAATTTTCGCTGATGTCGCCGAATTCTATCGCCTGCTTGAGGCGGCCCGCCACCTCTTTGCGCCGCTGGGTTTTCAGCAAGTCCAGCTCTTCCTCCATTTTTTTCATCCCGTCAACAGTGAGAATAACTTCTTTCCCTGACATGTACGCCCATTCCTTTCCGCGCCGGGCGCAAAACGCTCATAAAAGAGCCGCCCTATCGCGCGCGTCCTCCGGATTATTCCCGGCGGCTTGCCGCCCGGCCGGATAATTAAGATTATAAGAAAAGCTTCCGGCCTTGTCAATCAATTTTATCCCGGCTTTGCGGGCCGGGATGAAGGCAAAAAACCCGGAAGCCACATAATGCCGGGCTTCCGGGTTTAATCCCTTCCGGATCGATTACCGATTTGTTCGCCGGGATCCGCTTACGCGCTCAAAACTGAATATAGGCGACCTGGGTCTGCAAGTATTCCATCAGCCCGTGTTTGCCGTCGGCGCCGCCAATGCCGGATTTGCGCCAGCCGGCGTGGAATCCCTGCATCCCCTCGAAATGCTCGCGGTTGACGTAGGTTTCCCCGAACTTGAGATCTTTAACAGCCTGCATCACGATATTGATATTGGTGGTAAACACAGACGAAGTGAGACCGTATTCGCAGTCGTTGGCCAGGGCGATGGCCTCCTCATATTCGTCAAACGGCAGCACCGGCAGCACCGGCCCAAAGACTTCCTTCTGTACAATCTCCATGTCCTGCCGGACTTTGGTCAGCAAAGTCGGCTCATAGAAATATCCGGTTTCGGTTTCGGGAATTTTGCCGCCGGTGACAATTTCCGCCCCTTCCGCGACCGCGCGCTTCACCATCTGGTCGATTCTGTCCCGCTGGGTCTTGTCAATCTGGCTGCTCATGGCCGGCGCCGGCTCAGCCATTGGATCGCCGTAAGCGACTGCTTTAAACGCCGCCGCCAATTTGCTCATAAACGGCTCATAGATTCTGCGATCCACATAGGCGCGCTCGGCGCAGTTGCAGACCTGGCCGCTGAAGATCACGCGCGAATCCAAAACGCTTTTGACCGCGAGATCCAGATCCGCGTCGGCAAACACAATAGCCGGCGCCTTCCCGCCCAGTTCCAGCGAGACCTTCATCACCTTCTCCGCCGAGGCGCTGATAATTTTTTGCCCGGCTTCCACGCTTCCCGTCAATGAAACCATATCGGTAACGGGATGATTAACCAGGGCCTCGCCCATAGTCGAACCTCCGCCCGAAACAAAATTCAGCACGCCTTTCGGCAGATCCAAAGAGGCGGCCATTTGGGCGAAAGCGAAAGTCGTGTTCGGGGTTAAACTGCTGGGTTTAAGCACAATGGCGCAACCCGTCAAAAGCGCCGGCGCCACCTTGCGGGCCATCACAAAAAACGGGAAATTCCACGGACATATCCCCGCTACGACGCCGATCGGCTTGCGGAACAAGAAAATGTTTTCATTCGGCCGGTCGCTGTTGATGATTTCGCCTTCATAAATTCTCGCCCAACCGGCATAATAGTCAAAATAGTCGGCGGTGAAGTCTACTTCCACTTGGGCCAGAGGAAGGATTTTCGCCTGCTCCGCGACAAGAATCCGGGCTAACTCCACCCTGTTGGCGCGAATCAGTTCGGCCATCCGCTTCAAATACGCCGCGCGGGCGGAGGGAGTTTGCCGCGACCAGGCCGTCTGAGCCGCTTTCGCCGCTTCGAGCGCGTCAGAAGCGTCTCTCGCGTCGCCTTTGGGAACGCGGGCTGTAATTTGGCCGGTGAACGGGTTTTCCACTTCAATCCATTCGCCTGAACGCGCATCGACAAACGCCCCGTTGATATACTGCCGATATGTTTCCATGATCAATCACCCCCGTCAAAAATTTGTTGATGTAATTGCGAACAAATTCATTTTAACTGATTAATGAGACTTTTTCAATTGATTATTCAAGCGCTTACAATATTTTTTGCCCCGCGGCAAAAAAAATACAGGCTGCCGGCAGGGGCAGCCCGTATTTTTGCCGTAAAGCGCCCCTTACTTGAATACCATATTGCCCAGAGGGATCCCGATGACCATCAGCACCAGATAGGTTAAAACCAGGAGCAGGATGCCGAAGATATAGGCGTCCCGCGTGGCGATATCCGGATGGCCGTGGACAAAGCCCGCCTGCATGGAAGCCGCCGGCGTCACATAGGCGCAATTTAAGATGATGTAGCCCAGGAAAAACATGACCGTCGCGTTGCCGCCTAATTGAGCCGCCAAAGGACAGAGAACGGGCAAAAACATCGCGCCCAAGACCATATTATGCGTGAATTGGGTCACTACGCCCAGAACCAAAGTGCAAAGCGCCATAAACGTGAAGAGGCTCATATCGCTCACAAGCGGTACAAGTCCCGCGTTGACCGTAGCCATGATCCCGGTCTCCGGCGCCTTCATCGCGTCCGCCAGCGGAAAGGTCGCGCCGAAAAGCCACAGCACCGGCCACGGTATATTTTTATGACATTCAGCAACGATGATAAAAGGCGTACCATCCGGTTTTTGCAGGATAGATAAGCCTACAAGCAGCAGGAAGCTCACTCCGATCAGCCCCAAGGACGACAGCCAGGAAACGCCGGGCGCGTCGGCGGGCAAAATGCCGGGCAGGAAAAGCATGATGAAAAACAAAGCCGTGACGACGACGCCCACCTTCTGCTCGAAATTGATTTTATTTTGTTTTAGTTCGCTTATGATCTCGTCCGGCATGGTAATCCGGCTGACGTCCATTTTTATGAAGAGTTTCGTGCAGATGATCAGCAGGAAAAATGAAACGGCGTAAATGAACACCATGTAGAGAAGAAACGAGGCGTAGCTCGGAGTTACGATCGCGCCCGCCTCGCCGGAGTTGGCAAACCCAAGGAATATGATCGCCCCGCCCCGGAACGGTACGGAACAACCGGCGGAGATTCCCGTAAACACGACGATCGATAAAAGGAAGGAGATGAACCGATCGCCTTTGGGCAAGCCGCAGTATTTGGCGATCTTGAGGATGACTGTCCAAAGCAGGAAAATACCCGCGATACCGTTGGCAAATATGCCGATCAGTCCGTTAGCCAGCGCCAACATGCCGGCAAGCACCCAGGCCCTCCCCTTGATGAATTTGCGGGACAGGCACCAGGCGGCGATGAGATCAGACACCTTGCAGGCGTCAAAGACGGCGGCGAATATGGCGGAAGAAAATGTCATGAGCAGGTTTGGATTCCCCCACGCGCCGGCCATAGCGCTGTTGACCGTAAAAAATCCGCTCAAACCCAGACCGACGATTCCCAACAGGCTTGGCCAGAGAATATCGACCGTGATCCAGCCATAGAGCATCCCTATAAAAACTCCGAGTATTCTCATACCCACTTCTGATACCTGGCCAAAGGGCGGCAGCTGTCCGATCACTATCATCAACAGGACTGTGATCGCGCTGTTTACATATCTTGCGACATTAACCTTAGTAGCGGCGGCTCCGGTTGTCATAAGCACCTCCGTTATTTATGGGATATTTAATTTTAGACAATTGTTCGCGAGCGCTCTGCTATAGGGAAATTATATCAACAGTTTCAATATTTTTGTATAATCAGAAATTTTATACAATATAGTATCAAAAAAAAGTTGACACAGCTGTCAGCTTGTGCGATAATTACCTTGTTTCACTCCCTGGCCGCGCCGTGAAACGGAGGGTAAAATGCGCATCGAACATATGAGATATTTCATCAGTCTTGCCGAAACGCGCTCAATCCACCGCGCGGCGGAAACGCTTTATATATCGCCTCAAGCCATGAGCAAGATCATCCAAAGCATGGAAAAAGAGCTGGGCGTGACCTTGCTGATCCGCTCGCGGACGGGGGTAATATTGAGTGAAGCCGGGGCAAAGTTTCTCCCGGTCGCCCAGGAGATTGTAGACAGATACAAACATTTTATATCAGATTTTTCCAAATATGACAATTCGCCCCATTTGCGCGGCGGCAATTTGCATATCCTGACTCAACCGCGCAATCTGGAAACCTTCGTTTATGACGCGATCAAGATATTCACCCGCAAAAATCTGCCGGAGACGCTCGTGGTCAAAACCTTCAATCCGCTGGAAATCGTCGAGCGCATGGCCCGAAGCGAAGCGGATATCGGCGTTATCAAGATCGGAAGAG
>JAIRRL010000102.1 GCA_031255985.1 Gracilibacteraceae bacterium | reverse complement strand
CGTTGGCATCGGAAGTTTGCGAAGCAAGTTGCTGGAGAAATTTAAAGAATATAAACCCTCAGTCATTCGCGGCAACGCCTCGGAGATTATTGCGCTTTCGGGGCTGTGGAAACTCACCGGTGAAAATCGATCGAACGTGCGCGGAGTAGATTCGACTGATTCCGTTATCAGCGCGAAAACGGCGGCTGTCGCGCTGGCGAGGTGTACGGGCGGCGTGGCGGCGGTATCTGGAGAGACGGATTTGATTACGGACGGCGAAATTATCGCATATTCGCACGGCGGATCGCATTTTTTAGGGAAGATCACCGGCGCGGGCTGTTCTTTGGGCGGCGTGACTGGAGTGTATCTCTCCTCGTCAACACCGTTCATCGCCGCTTTGACGGCCGCTCAGATTTATAATTTGGCTGGAGAGCGCGCACACCTGAAATCCACGGGCCCCGGCGGGTTTCAGGTGCGTTTTCTGGATGAGCTTTATAATGCCGCGGCGGAAGATGTTGCGGATAATTCATTTGAACTCGAGGAGGTTTTGTGATGAATACGCTGATTGCTTTGGCGATTGCGCCGGTTGGAACCGGGAGCGAACTGGCGGATGAGGTTTCCGAGGTCATAAGGGTGATACGCGAGTCCGGACTGCCTAACCGAACCAACTCCATGTTTACGGAGATCGAGGGAGAATGGGACGAGGTTATGCGGGTGGTGAAAGACGCGACCCTTGTGCTTGTCAACAAGGGCATTCGCACGGATGTTACTCTGAAAGCCGACATTCGCCCGGGATTTACGGGAATGATAGATGAGAAGATCAAAAAGGTAAACGAAAGACTGGGATGAAAATATGAGTGCGAGAAAAAATTTAGACATTTCAGCGTATCTCGTCATCGGTCCGGAAAATACGCTGGGACGTCCTGTCGCGCCTATTATCGACGCGGCAGTTGAAGCCGGATATACCTGCGTCCAAATCCGTTCGAAGGAAGCGTCCGCGAGGGAATTGATTGCGCTGACAGGCCAGGCGGCTGCGGTTATAGAAAAGCATGGACGTTCGGGACATACCGCTCTTTTGGTGGATGACCGGCTGGATGTCGTTCTGGCGGCGAAAAAGCAGGGGATTGGGGTGGATGGAATCCATGTCGGGCAAAAGGATATACCTGTCGGGGTGTGCCGCGAGTATCTGGGCGAGGATGCGATAGTAGGGCTTTCCGCCAGGACGGAGGACTTATTCGAATACATCGAAACGACGGATGTACGCATGATAGATTATTTCGGCGCGGGGCCCTTGCACGAGACGCATACAAAGCCGGATTGCGGTCTGGCCCCGGACGGGAAGATTATTACGAGGAATTTTGACGATATTGAAAAACTTGCGCGCCTCAGTCCCATCCCCGTGGTTATTGGCGGCGGAGTTAAACTTGAGGATATTCCCGCGCTTGCTAAAACAGGCGTCGGCGGATTTTTCGTAGTTTCCGCCATCACCGAAGCCGATGACCCCAAAATCGCCTCCGCAGCCTTATTAAAAGCGTGGAGAGAAAATCTGCATGAGGCGAATTGACGGCGCAATCTTCGATTTGGACGGGACGCTGCTCGATTCCATGCAAATATGGGATACGCTGGCCGCGGACTATTTGCGTTCGCTGCAAATTGAACCTCTGGACGGGCTGTTTGAAAAAACGAGGCTGATGACGCTGCGCCAGACGGCGGAATATTTTATCGCGGAGTATTCTGTCGGGCAGACTGTCGATGAAATTGAGCGCGGCGTAAACGAGCGCATTGAAGCTTTCTATTTTCACGAGGCAAATTTCAAAACGGGCGCTTGTGAATTACTTTCTTTTTTTCGGGAATACGGCGTGAAGATGTGCGTGGTGACGGCGACGGAAAAATATTTGGCAGAGGCTGCGTTATCGCGCTGCGGTTTGCTGGGCATGTTTGACTTCATTCTGACCTGCGGGGATTTGGGTTTTGGCAAAGACTCTCCCGCCATTTTCGAACACGCTCTGGAAATGCTCGGCACGCAAAAGCGGCGCACCTTTGTATTCGAAGACGCAATCCACGCAATCCGGGCGGCAAAACAGGCGGGTTTTCCGGTTGTGGCCGTGTACGACCAATCATTTGCCAATGAGCGGGACGAGTTGAAAGAGACGGCTGATTTTTTTGCCGAAACACTGACGGAAACGAGGGATTATTTTGCGTAAAGTATTGACTGTCGCCGGGTCCGATTGTTCGGGCGGCGCGGGGATTCAGGCGGACATAAAAACGATCACCGTCCATAAACTCTACGCGATGAGCGCGATCACCGCGCTTACCGCTCAAAACACAACCGGGGTTTTTAATGTCCAAGAGGCTGCTCCGGAGTTTGTCGCGCAGCAATTGGACGCCGTCTTTACTGATATTTTCCCCGATGCCGTAAAAATCGGTATGGTATCGAGTTCCGGTATTATTCATGTCATCGCGGAGAAATTGACATATTACGGCGCGTCCAACATCGTTCTCGATCCGGTTATGGTATCCACAAGCGGCAGCAAATTAATTTCAAGCAACGCGCAAAATACGCTTGCGCACGAGCTGTTTCCCATCTCGGCGCTTGTTACGCCTAATATCCCGGAAGCCGAAATTTTGAGCGGCATGGCGATTCAAAATCGAGACGATATGCTGAAAGCGGCAAAAATTCTCGCGCAAAGTTATAACGTCAATATTTTGATCAAAGGCGGTCACGCCTCGTCGAGCGCGACAGATTTGCTGTTTGTAAAAGGGGAAGCGTTATGGCTGGACGGCGTGCGGATTGACAATCCCAACACCCATGGCACGGGGTGTACGCTGTCGTCCGCGATCGCCTGCGGTCTTGCCGATGGCAGGTCTCTTGTCGAAAGCGTGCGGTCGGCAAAAGCGTATGTTACAAAAGCATTGGAAGCGATGCTGAATTTGGGCAAGGGTTCGGGACCGCTGAACCATATGGCATAGATTGATTTGTTTGGATAAAGAAGGATGACTGAATGATCGTCAGAACAATGACAATAGGTGATTACGAACGGGTTTACGCCCTTTGGCTGGCCACTCCCAATATGGGATTGAACAATATCGACGATTCCAAAGATGGTATTGCAAAGTATCTTGCACGGAATCCGAATACTTGTTTCGTCGCCGAAGCGGGCGGAAGTATTATCGGCGTTATTTTAAGCGGGCACGACGGACGCAGAGGATATATACATCATACAGCCGTTGTTGAGAATGAACAGCGGCGCGGTATCGGCACTGCTCTGTTAAATGCCGCTATGGCCGCCTTTGAGCGTGAGGGAATCAACAAGGTTGCGCTTGTGGTTTTCGGTAGAAACGAAAAAGGAAACGCATTTTGGGAGAAGCACGGTTTTACCGCGAGACATGATTTGAACTACCGCAACAAAGCGATCGCGGAGTTAACGAGGATTGACACCTGACGATTAAGTAGATGGAAATGCCGGGCATCGTACAGCCTCGACAGTACACACCCCGACTTGGCGCCGCGTTGTAATAAAATTAATAGGAGAAAATAAGGTTTGCTAAGTTGTGTTTATGAGGTAAAATCAATTTTGTTATCTTACAAAAGCGAGCCTTTATTTATGGAAGGGGTGGCTG
>JAIRRL010000093.1 GCA_031255985.1 Gracilibacteraceae bacterium | reverse complement strand
ATCCGTCCGCCGTCCCCCGCGGCATAACGGTACAATACCGTAACCAACATGGCCCTTGTCATCGGCGCATCCGGGCTGAACGCCGCCGCGCCCGTGCCCGTCATAAGACCGTTGGCGCAGACGTATTCAACGTCGCCGTAATACCAGACGCCCTCGCGCACGTCGGCAAAGGGCTTTAGAAATTATTTACAATATCTGGGTTCCGAAGAAACGAAAAATGCTCTTGACAGACGGCGGCGGCGAATGGTATATTTTTATGTAAGAGGAACTGCCGCTTTTGCACGGCGGCTGGTTCGTATCGCTACAAGCACCACCTCAACCAGGGCGGTACTGGCGTTATTTCTTGCGCATTAGACTAAAGCGGACTGACGCTCGCAACCCAAAACTTGGGGCGTGTCAGTCCGCTTTAGTTTTATCATATGGTCCACGCTGCGCGCGGGACGCCGAAGGCGGCGTCCCCTACGGGAATCAAGGGCGCGGGACGCCGAGGGCGGCGTCCCCTACGGGAACCGGGAGCGTGGGACGCCGAAGGCGGCGTCCCCTGCGGGAATCAAAGGAACAGGCGGGCTGGAAGCCCGCGATCCCAGGGGGATGAAATGTTTCGCATAAAATCCATAGAAGAAATAAAAAAAGAACTCTTTGGGGCAAATGCGCAAGTGATGAATTTTCCCAAAGCGATAAATTTCCCTTTTGATGAATTATATAAAGAAATTGTGACAAAAATCAAGACGACTGAGATTTCTTCTGAATGTATCCTGTATAATTCCGTTTATTCGGCAAATATGACCAAGGCTTATGCCGATGAAGACTATTGGAGTAAAAATACTGTTAACGCCGCCGAAGACGCTGTAAGAAATTATTGGTTTATCGGCCAAAACGGGCAAGGCGATTATTGGATTATGGACATAAACGGGAAAATATATTTTTACGACCATGATAATGAGGAAATCGACGTGGAGAAAATAATAAACTTAAACATAGATTTTGGGAAATGGCTTCAATATGCGTATTTGAATAAAGAATTGGATGAAATATATTTTGGAAATAAATATAATGAGACAATTGGCGAAGAATATAAGAAAAAATTAAAGGAAATTAGCAAGGAATTATTTGAAAATTATCCATTTGATGATATAAAGCCATAAAAAATGGCGCGCAAAGCAAAGCCCGCTTTGGGTAGCCGGCGGCAATTAGTCTCGCTCGCTTTCGCGAAATTACCCGGCTGAAACAAGTTCGTCCGCATGATTATCCACAACCTCGATGGCGGCATACAGGCAATTCGCCGCTTTTTCCACAGTATCCACAAGCTGATGTGCATAACTTTTCCGCCCAATTCGGCAGGAAATCATTCGCCCGGGGGGGAATAATATATTTATTCGATGATCGCGGCGGCAATTGTAAATGAAAATTGAAATGATCAATGACGCGGCAGAGGGGGTTGAACTATGAATGTACTGGTTCGGGGCAAGCAATTCAAAGTTACGGAGGCGTTAAAAGAATACGCCCAGAAACGCGTGGGTAAATTAGCTAAATTTTCTGACGATTTTTCCGACGTGCATGTGGTGCTTTCTTCGGAGCGTGAGCGCCAAAAAGTGGAGGTTACGGCGCCTTTGAGCGGTTTTATTCTGCGCGGGGAAGAGGCGGCGGCCGACATGTTCACTTCCATTGACCTCGTGGTGGAAAAACTGGAGCGCCAGATGATGAAATACCGCAAACGGATTGACCGCAAGCGGGGTAAAGTTCAGTGGGAAGAAGCGCAGCGCGCCCAGGACATCGCGGCGGGGCTGGCCGAACCGGATGAACCGGAAGACGATAACGTCGTCCGGGTGAAGAAATTCCCCGCCCGGCCCATGTCGGCGGAAGAAGCCATGATGCAGATGAATCTTCTCAGTCACGGTTTTTATGTGTTTTTGGACGCGGACACAGAAAAAATCTGCGTCGTCTACCGCCGGCGCGACGGGGATTACGGACTCTTGGAACCGGAATACTAAGCAATGTTAAAACGCGCCTTCTTTTCTTTCATAGAAGTTTAATCAACGGCTAATATGCGCTCTATGGCTGTTTAATCAGCGTGTGTTACGATATTTCCACGGCCGGAGGTCACTCCGCCGGCAAAAAACACCGGAAAGGGGAAATACACCGTGGAAATCACAATGGAGCAAGTAAAAAAGCTGCGGGAGCACGCCAACGTCAGCTTCCGCGATGCCAAAGCCGCGCTGGAAGAAGCGGGAGGCAACACGCTGGACGCCCTCATCGCCCTGGAAGCTCAGGGCAAAGCCCGCCCCGACGGCGGCAGTTACCGCACAGACCAGCAATACGCCTCTTCCGCCCAATCCTGGAATTGCCCTGAATGGCGACGGCAGCAGGAAAACGACTATGAGTGCAGACGCCGCAAGGGCGGCTTGCGCCGGTTTTGGCAAAAAGTGCGCGAGCTTTTTCACAAAGGCAATGTCAATCATTTTGAAGCCTGGCGAAACGGCCGCCGCATCGTGGACATGCCCGTAAACCTGCTGATCGCCGTGCTGGTGCTTGCTTTCTGGGTGGTCGTGCCGGTGCTTGTCGCCGCCCTGTTCTTCGGTTTCCGTTACAAATTCCGCGGGCCGGATCTGGAGAGAGAGAGTATCAACGACGCGATGGACAAAGCGACGGATGTGGCGGAAGATATAAAACGCCGCGTCTGCGACGGGACTGAGGATGAGGGAACGCGGAATGGAGAAGATTCTGCTCATTGAGGACGAGGAAAAAATGGCCCGCATGGTGGAGTTGGAGCTTTGCCATGAGGGCTATTCCGTCCTGAAAGCGCTTGATGGGCTGAGCGGCCTCACGCTGGCGGAAAAAGACGTGGATCTTGTTCTGCTGGACGTTATGCTGCCCGGCCTTTCCGGGCTGGAGGTGCTGCGCCGCCTGCGCAAGATTTCAGATGTACCCGTCATCCTGCTGACGGCGCGGGACGCGGTTGTAGACAAAGTGGCCGGCCTGGACGCCGGCGCGGACGACTACATAACCAAACCTTTCGCGATTGAGGAATTGCTGGCCCGAATCCGCGCCGCCCTGCGCAAGCGGGCGTCGCTTAGGCAGGCGGGCGAAGCGCCGCTGACCGCCGGGCCTCTCACTCTCGACCCGGCCCGGCGCGAGGTGCGGGCGAACGGCGCGGCGGTGGAACTGACCAACCGGGAATTTGAATTGCTGCAGCATCTCATGCAAAACAAGGGGCTGGTTCTCACCCGCGACACCTTGCTGGAGCGGGTCTGGGGCTATGAATATCCGGGCGGCGCGAACACGGTGGACGTCTATATCCGTTTTTTGCGCGGCAAAATAGATGAAAAAATAGGGACGCGCCTCATTCAAACAGTGCGCGGCGTCGGTTACAGGCTGGCGGACGAAAGCTGATGCCGGCCAAAGTCAGCGAACCGCAGGAAAAATCCTTAACGCGCCGCCTGAACGGCAAACTGGTGTCGCGCCAGCTCAGCGTTTTTTTGTTTTTTGACGCCCTCCTCCTGCTCCTGTGCTTCGTCATCGTGTTCATATACGCGGAATGGAGCGCGGCCGAATATCAGGCGGCCGGTTTAACGCCGGGCGAGACGCCCACGCCGGCGGGACCGGGCTGCGTCGCGGTTTTGGTCGCGGAAATGCCCGCCGACGCCCGGCAGGTTATGACGCTGGACAGACTGTTCAACGCCACGCTTTGGCGCGAATGGGATTTAAACGGCGGGATCGGCTTTTGGGACAATTTAGGCAAAGTTGCCTACCGTTTTTATTTTCCCTGCCAGGGCGGCTTCGCTTTGTTCACGGTCGCGGCCGGCCGGTTTTTGCGCGCCGGGTTTGCGCTGATGAGTTTTTTGCTCGTTTGGCAGATATTCATGTTCATATCCGTCAGCATCAGCAACAGACGCGATATAGCCGCCGTTCTGCGCCCGCTGCGTGAATTGAGCGATTACGCCCGCGTCATCTCCGCCGGAGCCGGCGGGGCGGAGGGCCTTAAAACCATCGCCGGCGCTCTTGCCGCTATCAGTGGCGACGATCTGCACGAGCGGGTGCCTCTGAGCGGGTTCAGCGAGGATTTGCGGCCGCTGGCCCAATCGGTCAACGAAATGCTGGAACGGCTGGACGCCTCTTACCGCTCGCAAATGCGTTTTGTGTCCGACGCTTCGCATGAGTTGCGCACGCCTATCGCCGTTATCCACGGATACGCCAATCTGCTCACGCGCTGGGGGGCGGAGGATCCGGCCACGCTGCGCGAGTCGGTGCAGGCGATAAAAACAGAGGCGGAAGCGATGAAAGAGCTGATAGACAAGCTGCTGTTCCTGGCGCGCGGCGACAGCGATTCCATTAAACCGGAGATGAAAACGCTCATGCTGGAAGATATTGGAATAGAGACGCTGCGGGAGATTGAAATGATCGACGCCGCTCACCGCTACAGCGCCGTTTGGCAGCCGGCGCCGCCCGTGCGCGGCGACGCCGGGCTGATCAAGCAATTGCTGCGGATCATCATCGACAACAGCATGAAATATACGCCGGTCGGCGGCCATATCACCATTTCCGTCGGGGAGCGGCGGAGTGAAAACGGCGCCGAGGCGTTTCTGGCCGTGACGGACGAAGGCCCCGGCATACCGGCCGAGGCGCTGCCGCATCTATTTGACCGTTTTTACCGGGCGGATTCCTCCCGCACCGGCGCCACCGGCGGTTCCGGCCTGGGGCTTTCCATCGCCCGCTGGATCGCGGAACAACACGGCGGCGTCATCGAAGTCACCAGCCGGCCGGGAATCGGCGCCCGCTTCGCATTGCTCCTGCCGGCCGCGGCAGGCCCGCAATGACAGCGGGGAAAACGTGACAGTGAGGGGGCACCGCCTTCGGCGTCCTGTGTTCCCCGATTGCGGCGCGGTTTTTTTTATGGTATAATCCTTTCGGGAAAACGCGAGGAGGTAAGTCATGATTTCTTCAAACGATTTCAAAACCGGCGTCACTATCGAACTGGACGGCGTTGTGTTCCAAATCGTGGAGTT
>JAIRRL010000080.1 GCA_031255985.1 Gracilibacteraceae bacterium | reverse complement strand
GTTTCCATGAGGCGTATTTCATGCGTTTCACGGGACGCCGAAGGCGGCGTCCCCTACGGGAACCGGGGCCATGAGACGTATTCCTCGCGTTTCACGGGACGCCGAAGGCGGCGTCCCCTACGGGAACCGGGACAAACTACCTACTCCGTCCCCCCCGGTCCCGCGAGGAAATTCAGCGATATAGTCCGGTTGGGCATTATCGTCGATATGGCGTGTTTGAAAATCAATTGCTGCCTGCCCTCAAATTCCAGAAAGACCGTATAGTTGTCAAAGCCGCGTACCAGCCCGCGAAGCTGAAACCCGTTGACGAGATATATGGTAACCGGTACGTTTTCCCTGCGCAGTTGATTTAAAAAACTGTCCTGCAAGTTTAAGGCCGACTTTGTCATTATTTATACCATCCCTTTCGGTGAAGCTGTTCTCTATTGTACACGAGACGCGGCCCCTCCGCAATAGGCAGGAGGAAAAAGCGGCCTTCAGCCCGATAATATTTTCATCCGCTCGGTAAGCTCCGCCGCCGGCGTCCCGGCGACATCGAACCAGATCAGGCGCGGATCCCGGCGAAACCAAGTCCATTGCCGCTTGGCCAGGCGGCGCGTGTCCCGCTGCAAAAGGCGCAAGGTTTCACTGCCGGTGGTCAGGCCGCGCAAATAGGCGACGGCGTGCCTGTAGCCGATACTGCGCAAAGGTTTGAGGGCCGGGCTGATCCCGGCGGAGAGCAGAGCGGCGGTCTCCTCGATCAGGCCGCCCGCCAGCATGGCCGCCGCCCGCGCGTCAACGCGCTCGTACAGCCACGGCCGCGGGGCAGTAAGTCCGAACAGGGCGACGCCCGGCCGGGGCGGATACTCGCGCTCCGCGAAACTCCGCTGGGCGGAAAGCGGCGCGCCGGTCAGGTCAAAAACCTCCAGCGCGCGCACCAGGCGGGCCGTGTCTTTGGGATGCAGGCGCGCCGCCGCGGCCGGATCCAGCGCCTGCAGACGGCGGTGGAGAGCTTCCGGGCCCCAGCGGGCGGCGGCGGCCGTCCAGCGCGCTTTGCTTTCGGCGTCGCCGGCGGGGGCGAACGCAAAGCCGTCCAAAAGGGCGCGCAGATAAAGCCCCGTGCCGCCCACCACGATCGGCCGCCGGCCCCTGGCCCGGATTTCCGCCGCCAGAGCTCCGGCCCGCTCCCGGAAATCAGCCGCCGTGAAGCTCTCCGTCAGCTCCAGCTCATCCAGCAAATGATGGGGGACGCCGCCCCGCTCCGCCGCCGTGGGCTTGGCGGCCCCTATATTTAAGCCTTTGTACACCTGTACCGAATCGCCGGAAATGATCTCCCCGCCGATGGCGCGGGCCAGGGCGACGCCGGCGGCGCTTTTGCCAACGGCGGTCGGGCCGGCGATAACGATCAGTTCAGCCGCGCTCAATGATTTCTTCCTCACCCGGCGGCTTCACGTCCGGTAAAACTTTTTTTCCAGCTCGGCCCGGCTCATGGCCAGCAAAACCGGCCGCCCGTGCGGGCAGGTGTACGGGTTCTCCGTCTGGCCCAGAAGATGAAGCAGTTCTTCCATAGCGGGCAAAGCGAGGGGTTCCGCCGCTTTGACCGAGCCGCGGCAGGCCGTGAGAAAAACCCAGCGCTCCAGCAGCCGCTCCGCTGCCGGCGGCGCGCCTCCGCTCAGAGTTTCCGCCAGAAAGCGGTGAAAAACCTCAGTCGGCGAGGCGTAAGGGCCGGTGCAGGGGGCGGCGCGCAGCAAATAGGTCTGGGGGCCGAATTCCTCCAGAATAAAGCCCAAATCGCGCAACTGTTCATAATATTCCAAAAAAACCTGCTCCTCCTGCCAGGAGAGAGTCAGAGTTTCCGGCGTCAGCAGCATTTGAGCGGCGGCGGGGCGGCGCCGCGTTTCCGCCAGCAGGCGTTCGTAGCGCACCCGCTCATGAGCGGCGTGTTGATCGATGATATAGAGGTTGGTTTCGTCCGCCGCCAGAATATAAGTTTGAAAAAGCTGGGCCAGCGGGCGCAGCCCCGCGAAACGGGGGACGGCCGCCGCGGCCGCCGCGCCCGCCGCAGGTTCAGGCGCAGCAGGGTCAGGCGCCGCAGGTTCAGGCGCCGCAAGGTCAGGCGCCGGCGGGCAGGCCGGAGGGTACTCCGGCGGGGCGGCTGCCGGGTAAGGAGCGGGGGGTTCCGCCGCCCCGGCGGCCGGGGCCGCCCCGAACCGCGCCGGCGGAACCGGGGCGTAAAGAAAGCGTATTTGCTCAGGGAGCGCCGCCGGTTCCGCCCCCGGCGAACGGGGACGGAGAGCGGGTTCCGTCCCCGCTCGCCGGGACGGCCGAATCTCCCGGTCATCCCAGCCGAGCGGCCGGGCGCGGTCGTGAGCTGTCAGTACCGCCCGCGCGCTCGCGCGCAGGAATTCTTCCACTTCCCGCTCCGCCCGGAACTTCACCTCCAGTTTTGCCGGATGCACGTTAACGTCCGTCTCGCCGGGCGGCAGGCTCAAATTCAGGACGGCGACGGGGCAAAGCCCCGCCGGGGTCAAAGTATGGTACGCCTCGCCCAGCGCCTTGGCCAGCCCCGCCGAGCGGACGACGCGCGAGCGCAGGAGAAAAACCTGATGCTGCCGGTTGGAGCGGGCGAAACCCGGCTCGGAGATAAAGCCGCTGATTTCCCACTCGCCCCGCCGCGCCGCCACGGGCAAAAGCCGCCGCGCCGTCTCCCGTCCCCACACCGCCCCGATCGCGTCCAGCAGACGGCCGTTTCCCGGCGTAGCGACTATGGTTTTTCCGCCCCGGCTCAGGCGAAAAGCCACGTCCGGCCGCCCGACAGCCAGCCGCCCCGTCATTTCCGCGATGAGACCCGCCTCGGTTTGAGCCGACCGCAAAAATTTGCGCCGGGCCGGGGTATTGAAAAAAAGATCCTCCACCGTCACGGTCGTCCCCACCGGCCCGGCGGCGGCCGCCGCCCGGCCCGGCGGCCCTCCCTCGGCCCGGATCAGGCGGGCGGCTGTCTCCGCCGCCGTCCGGGAGAGGATACTCAGGCGGGAAACGGCGGCGATACTGGCGAGCGCTTCCCCGCGGAAGCCCATTGTGGAAATATTTTCCAAATCCTCGATCCGCCGCAGCTTACTCGTGGCGTGAGGCGCGAGCGCCAAAGCCATCTCGCCGGGCCGGATGCCGCGTCCGTTGTCCCGGACGCTGATAAAAGCGTCGCCCGCCCCCTCCATCTTGATTTCCACCAGAGTGGCTCCGGCGTCCAGCGCGTTTTCCACCAGCTCTTTCACCACGGAGAGAGGGCGCTCCACCACTTCGCCCGCCGCGATCCGGTTTATCGTACTTTCTTCTAATTTATGGATCTCAGGTATATTGATCTCAGGCATCCGCCCCCTCCTCTCCCTTGCGCAAATAGCCGCTTTTCCGCGTCCCCGGACTGCGGCCGCGCTTATTCCTCCCGCAGCCGCCGCCGCAAAGCGTACAGATAATCCAGGGCCTGGCGCGGCGACATGTTTTCCGGGTCTAATTCGCGCAACTCCCGCAGGAGCGGCGGTTCCGCCGGTTCGGTGAACAAAGCGGGCTGGATGAATTTTTCCCTGGCCGCCCGCAGCTTGCGCCGGTGCGATTCCGAGTTTTCCAGTTCGGCCAGAATCCGGCCGGCCCGCTCCAGCAGCGCCGGCGGCAGACCGGCCAGTTTGGCGACTTGCAGGCCGTAGCTCTGTCCCATGCTGCCGGGCAGGATTTTATGCAAAAAAACAATATCCCCCGCCTCCTCCTGGACGGCGACGTGCAGATTGAACAGGCCGGGCAAGCTGTCCGCCAGGCGGGTCAACTCGTGGTAATGCGTGGCAAAAAGGGTTTTCGGGGCCGTCGCCGGATTGGCGGTCAGGTATTCCGCCAAGGCCCAGGCCAGCGACAAACCGTCAAAAGTAGCCGTTCCCCGCCCCACCTCGTCCAAAATGACCAGGCTGGCGGAAGTGGCCCGGTTCAGGATATGGGCCACTTCCCGCATTTCCACCATAAAAGTGCTTTGCCCCTCCGCCAGATTGTCCGAAGCGCCGATGCGGGTGAAAACACAGTCTGTGACCGGGATGGACGCCGCCGCCGCCGGGACGAAAGCGCCGGTCTGGGCCAGGACGACGATGAGGGCGACCTGGCGCATATAGGTGGATTTGCCCGCCATATTCGGCCCGGTGATCAGAGCCAGGCGTTTTTTATCCGTCAGCAAAACGTCGTTCGGCACAAAAACCGCGTCCTGAACCAGGTTTTCTATGACCGGGTGCCGCCCCTCCTTGACGACCAGCGGCCCGCCCTCCGTGATCTCCGGCCGCGTATAGGCGCTCGCCGCCGCCCGTTCGGCCAGCGCGGCCAAAACGTCCAGCTCGGCGAGAAAACGGGCGGCCCGCCGGATTTCCGCCGCGAGGACGAACACTTTTTCCCGCAGGGCCTGAAAAATCTCAAACTCCAGCCGGCACAGCTCTTCCGCCGCCGTCAGCAGCATATGTTCCCGCTCTTTCAGTTCCGGCGTCGTATAACGCTCCGCCGCGGCCAAAGTCTGGCGGCGCTCGTATTCCGGCGGCGCCTGGGCGGCGGCGGCGCGGCTCACTTCGATATAGTAGCCGAACACCCGCGTATAGCCGATTTTGAGCGACCGGATCCCGGTTCTGCTCCGCTCCCGGCTCTCCAGCTCCGCCATCCACTGGGCGCCGCCGGCGGCGACGGCGCGCAGGCGGTCAACTTCCCCGTTATAGCCGCTCAAAATCAGGCCGCCGTCTTTGAGACCGGGCGGCGCTTCCGGGTCGGCCGCCGTCAGCAATTCCCGCGCCAGAGCCGCCAGCGCCGCTTCGCCGGCCGGCGGCCGCCACAGATCGGCGGCGGCGGCCAGCAAGGCGCTCACTTCCGGCAGCCGGGCCAGCGTCCCGGCGAGAGCCGCCATTTCCCGCGCGCCGCCCCGGCCGGTGGAAAGTTTTCCCAGAAGGCGCTCCGGATCATGGGTTTGGGCGAGCAGTTTGCGCAGATCCTGCCGCAAAAAAGGCTCCGCCGCAAGAAGCGCCACCCGCTCCTGCCGGGCCAGAATAGGCTCCCGCCGCACCAGCGGCCGCTCCAGCCAATGCCGGAGCAAACGGCCGCCGGCCGCCGTTTTTGTCAGGTTCAGCACGTTAAACAGAGTGCTTTTTTCCGTGCCGCGCAATGATTCCGTCAGTTCCAGATTGCGCCGCGTCCATTTGTCCAGGGACATGTAGTCCTGGCGGAAGCTGTACCGGATATCCGGGATATGGGCCTGGGCGCAAAGCGGCAGATTATGCTCCACATACTGCCAGAGTACGGAAGCGGCGGCGGCGGCGTCCCGCCGTTCCGCCAGCATCTCCGCCTGGCGGGGAAAACGGGCGCGCACAGCCGCCAAATCCGGCTGATAGGTCAGCGGGCCGGTATACCAGCCCGCCGGCGCCGACGCCCCTTCCGGCAGCAAGAGTTCCGCCGGCTGGATCAGGCCGAGTTCGTCCTCCAACTCCCCCAGGCTGTCCGTTTGCATAACGGAAAAATCACCCGTAGCCAGATCGGCCCAGGCCAGCCCCCATTCCCGCCCGCGCCAAACCGCCGCCAGGTAAACCGGGCGGGTGTCGTCGTCGGCCCGATCCGCGGTACCGGGCGTCACAATGCGGATTATCTCCCGTTTGACTATGCCTTTGCCGTCCTTGGGCTCCTCCGTCTGCTCGCAAATAGCGACTTTGTAGCCCAAAACAGCGAGTTTTTGAATATAGGCTTCGGCGGCGTGAGCCGGGACGCCGCACATCGGCGTTCCGGCGCGGTTGGTCAGCGTGATTTCCAGAACCGGGGCCATCCGGATCGCGTCCTCGTCGAACATTTCATAAAAATCACCGAGACGAAAAAACAGGACGGCGTCGGGGGCCTGAGCTTTTATGTCCGCGTATTGCCGCTGCATCGGCGTCATGGCCATGATTTTCCCTACCGGGCCTGGCTGATTTTCTGGCTGATTCTCCGGCTGATGAGGTCGAGATCGCGCAGATAGGCGTCCTCCGCGTCCCTGGGCGCGCCCAGCGTCACAAAGATGTATTCCTCGCCGCCGATAAGCGTGTAGGAGGCGAGACAAATGCCGGCCTGCCTGGTGTAGCCCGTTTTGCAGCCGAAAACCTGCGGCATGAGGGCGACCGCCAGGTTCTTGGCCACCCGGTTTTGCATGGTCAAGCCGCGCGGATGCCGGTTAGTCGGGGCGGAAACGTAGTCTTTGGCCAGAAAAACGGCGCGGAAAGTTTCGTTTTGCAAAGAGTAGCGCAAGAGTTCCGCCATGTCGCGGGCGGTGGAAAACTGGCTGTCGTCGTGCAGGCCGGTTGGATTGGCAAAATTTGTATTGGTCAGGCCGAGGCGGTAGGCGGTGGTGTTCATCATCTGGACAAATTCACTGACCGACCCGGCGACCGCCGTCGCCAGCGCCTCGCTGCACTCGGCCCCGGAAGGCAGGATCACGCCGTACAAAAGATCGCGGGCTTTGACGCTGTCTCCCGCTCCGAAACCGGCGGTCGAAGCGTCCTGCGCTTCCAGGCGCCGCAGGAGGTCGGCGGTGACGGTCACGTTTTGCTCCAGGTCAAACCCGCTCTCGATGACGACGAGCGCGGTCATGATTTTGGTCAAAGAGGCCGGAAAAACCCGCGCCCCGGCGTCGTAATCCAGCAGCACGCCGCCGTCGCTGAGCCGGAGCAAGTAGGCGTTCGCGCTGATCAGCTCTCCTTCGCCCACATAAAGGGAAGTGAGCGGCAGCGCCGCGAGCGGCGGCAGTTCGTCAGTCACGATCCAGCGCGATTCCGCCAGCAGCGGGCCTGGCCCTCCTCCTCCCTCCTCCCCCCACCAGAGGACGGGAAGATACTCCAGCCCCAGGAAATAGGCCGCCAAACCCGCGCAGGCAAAAATAGCCAGCAAACAGAGTATGATGGCAATATTCATCATCAGGCGGCCGCGGCCGTTCAATAATTCATACATACTTAATCTTCGCCTTTCACCGGGATTTTTGTTTTTACTTTTTCAGTTTCGGTCGCATTCGCGGTTCCATTCGCATTCGCGATTTCTGGCACAGTTCCATTCGCAGTCGCGGTCGCGGTTACAAAAGACCGTTCGCGCCAGAAGCGCGCCGTCAGGGCCGTGAGAGCCACAGCCAGGGCGAGCCGGAACAAGAGGAGATAGAGGACGTTGATGCCGAGCGGCAAAAAAATCAGGGTGTCCTCGATCAAGGAATGATCGCAGACCAGAAAGAGGCTGACCAGGTATATGTCGCGGCGGCTGACCGCGTTCTCCGTCGCCGAACTGATGATGACGCCGGCCCCGTAAGCGATGCCGAACAAACCGCCGGCCACCAGCATCAAACTGGTGTTTTCCGAAATGCCGAGCACGCGGGTCAGGGGCCGCAGAAGCCGCACGAGCGCCGGCATGACGCCCAGGTCTTTCAAAAGCTGAAGCGACATCATCATGGGAATGATGATGAGCAGCATTTGCGCCAGGCCGCTGGCGGCCCTTTTCAGCGCCTCAATCCATACGGCGCCCCAATCGGCGGGAACAGCGGCGGCGTCCGCCGCGAAAGCCAGGCCGTACCGGGCGGCGACGCCGTCTTCCGGCAGCGCGAGGTTGAAAATGAAGGCGAAGCCAAAAGCCAGCCCCAGCCGGCACAGCGTCATCCAGACCGGGTTGACCCCGACTTTGGCCGTGACCGCCGTTTCCACGATCAGATTATGAGCGAGACTGAGCATGACGGCGAGGATGAACACCTGTTTGACCGTCAGATCAATGGCGAGCATGGCGCCGATCGCCGCGTAGATGTTCAGCAAAGCGCCGAGGACATAAGCGATCACGGATTCGCCCGGCAAGCCGAACAGATCCATAAACGGCGTGATGAGCCGCGTCAGGACGCCGACGACAGCCGTGTATTTCAGGACACTGACGCATAAGGTCGTGGGAAAGGTGATTTTGGCGAGACTCCAGGAGACAGACAGACCGCTTTTCAGGCCCTCGCGCAGCGTACCCCAGCCCAGGCGGGGCCGGTCAACCGTCCGTTCTTCCATTAAGCCAGCAGTTTCTCCATTTCCGCCACTTCCGCCTCATCTAAGGCCAGCAGGTTTTCCGCGCCGTCATGGCGGCAGAAAATGCACAGGCCGAACATCGGAACGCCGTCAATCACCCGGTTTAAGTCTTTGACTTTTTTATTGCCGTCCGCGTCAAAAACAACGCCCAGCCCGTCGCCGAGATCCATCAGGTAAAACGTCCCCGTCACCAGCGCCGCCACGGCCTCCCGCCCGCCGTCGATTTCCTCGACGCGCGGCTTGGCTTGCGGCTCGCAGAGCAAAACCTTGATTCTGGCCATCGCAGCCCGGCCCTCCGTTTCTGTTCTCTTTCCGGTAAATCCGCTATGAAATTTACTATAGCATGATTGCGGCGAATTGTCCAACAAAAAATCAAATGCTTTACTTCACCGGCGCCAGGGTTGGTTGTCGCTAATATACTTTTGATTCCGGCTGTTTTGCTTTTGGCCACTACGCAAAACAATAAGATTTCCGCAAAGATGTCTTGGTCATTAACTTGGTCACTAACTTGGTCATTATGGTGAGTTGGATCAAATGGTGAGTTGGATCAAATGGCGAGTGAAATGCACAAACAGTTGGATTCATCATATCGACAGCCAAATCACGCACCATTTTATCACTGTCTGCTGAGAGAGATAAGAAATTCCATCATATGCGGCTTCGAGGGCTTTTCGGCTGTTCAAGCATCTGTCCTGTCAAACTCGGGCCGCCTTAATTATCTCGTCGTGTCTATTCAGGCCATCCGGTGGTCGTAACGGTCACTCCGTTGTTTTCCTCACATCGTCGGCTGCGAAAACGCGGTTTCCGCAACCTCACGCCGGCGTTGCCGGGATCGGCGCCTCTGAATAGACGCCACACATCGCCCAAACATCCACCGGCAGAATTTCACTTGAATGCCCCGCCGTTTTGCTGTACTATATAAGAGAGGTGAGTCGCTATGGTTAAATCATATTCATATAAAATCGCAGACACGACGAAAGTACAACGAGAGAAATATGTCAATGACGCTATCAGTATCTCTGTGTTGGACGCGCCGGAACCGTCGCCGGAGGCCAAACAGCTTATGCGCGATTATGTTGACGGCAAGCGTGAACTGGCGGACGCGCGCCGCGCCATAATTGAACACTATCGGGAAGCGTCAAATGCGTGACCCGTATCTATACGAGGACGTTCCTGTCCTGCGCAATCTGCTCGGCATAAAAGACGCAGATAAGCTGGAACGGGCCGAAGCGGACATCACCGCGTTTGCGTTGGCCGACGTTGATGGCGTGGTCGCGATGTTGCCGTTTGATTTCTCACGTTTGATTGCCATTCACAAACATGTTTTCGGTGACATCTTTGACTGGGCGGGCAGCATCCGCACAATCAGTATGGCAAAGGGCGAGCGCGTTCTCGGTGGCGACACTGTACGCTACTCGCAGTCTAACGATGTCAGGCGCGACGCGGATCGGGTTTTGCGCGAGATGAACGCTGCCGATTGGTCTGCTCTCGACATTCACGAAACGGCGGTGAAGTTCGCAAAGCTGATTGCCGCACTGTGGCAATGCCACCCGTTCCGTGAGGGCAACACACGCGCGACGATTACATTTGCCACACAATTTGCCGAAGCGCACGGATTCCGTATGGACAAGTCGCTGTTGCGGGACAGCGCGGCATATGTCCGCGATGCGCTTGCCAAAGCGAGCGATGGGCAATATTCCGAGTATGACTACCTTGTAAAAATCTTTGAGGACGCGATATTGCGGGGGTAGCAAACGACGAAAATACTTGAAGCGTGACAACAGCCATATCGTGCATAAAGTGAAATGAGTTATCGGAATGTTCCAGTGAACGTGGCGTGAGGGGGGTTATCATCACATTTTTTTAATCAGCACTGAGAATAAGAAGCCCAGAAAATTGCGGCTTTGCAAATCTTTTGGTGCTGATTAAAAATAGGGATGCTGAATGAAACTGGGTCATAGGAAAATCATGCAGCGAATCCATCAGTGATGATTAAAAGCCATAGGTGATGATTGCATTTTTTATCTACACCCGCTATGCGAGCAAGCCTGGAGACAAGCCTGGAACTCGGGCGGGTCCGCTTGGCCGATAAATCGTAAGCTTAATCGCACGCCATATTTTGCCAATTGCGTTGCGCCGCCCTAGTGTCTATTCAGAGGTATATGAGGGCACAACAAATAAAGGCGATTAGCCGGCGCCCGTGCGGAATACCGATATACTGTTGACCGGAGGACGATTTGGGGGATGTAATTACGGAGCCATGCTGAATTCAAGTGTTTTTCCGGCGAAAATATCCGAGATTCCGGTAAACAC
>JAIRRL010000145.1 GCA_031255985.1 Gracilibacteraceae bacterium | reverse complement strand
TGGTCTTGTCAATATCTTCAGGGCTTGTTTCCGTTGGCGCCGCCGGGCCGACCGCCGCTGTCAGCGCGTTCTGCCGCCTGGCTTTCCGCTTTCGCAGCACCACGCGCAAGATCAGCCCCAGGATAAGGAGTATTATGAGAACGGGCAAAGCGTAGCCCAGAATAACTACCAATTTGTTGAACCCGTTCCAAGCTGTGCTGACAGTTTTGATCACCGCGTTTTTCGCGGCTTCCAAGGTGCGGGAGAAAGACACCGGCTGCCAAGGGTCAGTTACGGCGACGTCTGTCCGCTGCTGCGACAGTTCCAGATTCACTTCCGAATAAGAAACTTTGCTGTCCCAGTATTTGAGCTGGCCGGCCAGCGCCTCTTTTTCCCGGCGCACTTCGCTGAGCGCGCTTTCAATCATAATCATTTCTTCCACGGTTTCGGCAGCGGCAAAAAACTCCAGATAACGCTCCTCCTGAGCTTGCCAGGATTTCAGCCGGCTGTCCGTATCCATGTATTCTTCAGTTACATCGTTGGAATAAATATACTTGTCCATGACCGTGCCCCAGTCGGAGAGAGAATCGGTAAATTCTGCAAAAGACTCGGCCGGCACACGCAAATTCAGCGAACCATACTGCCAGTAATCCTGATTGTTCTGGCGGGAAGCGGATACATACCCGCCCAATTTCCGCGCCTGCGCTTCCAGACCGCGCATTGCTTCCTCGACGCTGTTGACGCGAAGCTGCGCGTTCAGGGTGTATATAATCTTATCCTCCCCCGTCGCATTTGGGGCGGCTTCCCCGTTTTGCCCGCTTCCTCCATAAACCGGCGCTGAACGGGCGGACGCTTCCGCCATCGGCGCCTCCATGGGCATCGCTTCTTCATAGTCGCCAAAAAATGCAGCTCCGTCTTGGGAATTCTCTCTGGCCGCGTAGTTGTAGTTGTCGGCGACAGCGCCGCCGCCTAACACCTGACCGCTCGTAGTCAGGCTGTATTTTGTGACAGCGTCGCGGGTAAAATTGACCAGCGCGGCGCAAATGAGAACGAGGGCGACTGCCGCTATAATATAACGCGCTTTTGGCATTTTTTTCCAAAACGGGCGGGCGGGCGCCGGATTCACAGTCAAGTCCAGCGTTTTGGCGCGAATCCGCTTTTTAGTCGTCTCGTCCGCTTCCACATCGGCGAAAAAACGCGCGGCCCGCTCGCCGTCCCCGTCTTCCCGCCACAGGTTCAATTCTTTATCATCCATGTCAAAGTCTCCTTTCACAAAACCGACGCTGTTTCCTGTTCCCAGGCCCGGCGAAAACTCTGTTTGGCTCTGTACAACAGGCTGTCCACCGCTTGAGGGGTCACGGCCATCACCTCGGCCGTTTCCCGCGCGCTCAACCCTTCAATCAGGCGGAGTTCAATCACAGCCACCTGATTTTCCGGCAATTGCGTGAATACGTTCCGGATAGCAAGCGACTCAGGCACGGTTTCCGCCGGATTTAGGCCGCCCGGCGGCAATATCGGTCTCTCCCCCAAAGGCGCAATCGCTGTCTGTTTGCGGCGGCGATAGTATTCCGCCACACGGCGGGCCGCTATTTTCAGCGCCCAGGTTTTCAGAGAACTTTTGCCGGCGAAACCGCCGCTCGCCTTCCATATCCGCGCCATGATCTCCGCTGTCACATCCTCTGTTTCCGCGGCCGGAATCCGCAGGCAGACGTAACGGTAAACAGCCGGAAACAACGAATCATATACCCGACTGAATAAATCACTGTCCATTCGGAGCAGCCTCCTTCCTTCGCCTCTGTATTGTATAGTCGCTTCGCCAGCCCGAAATCTGACGCCGCGCTGAAAAAAATTATCCCGTCAAAGCGAAGAAACGGCGGCCGGATTATTCCGGCCGCCGTTCTTCAGCCAAAGCGGCGCGCAAAGCTCTCGCCAGTTGATCCGGGCAGGAAGTCCCCCGCCCGTCACAATCAATTCCTCTGAGTTTCGCTTCTATTTGCTCCACCGTCATGCCTTCCGTCAGCACCGTCAGGGCTTGCAGATTGCCGTCGCAACCACCCGTAAAGCGCACGTCGCGCACGACCTGCCCGTCCAAATCAAAAGAAATTTCCTTCGAGCAAGTACCGCGCGTTTTATAACTATAACGCATCAGCGACAAACCTCCCTTTTCCGTTTTTCCTCGCGGCCGCCACGGGCCAAAACCCGCCTGGGCGGCGCTGCTTCAGATTGTCCTAATCGCTATCAGCATAGCATATACCATTTTCGCTTGCAAGGCAAGTTAATTTCCAGTCATGCGGCTCAAAATCAATTTCTGGCAAAATTTGGAACGAATATGCCAGCCCGCAGCTCACGCAATCCGGGCGGCAGAGGGGTAGAAAACGGTCATAACAGCCGCCGCCGTATCCAAGCCGCCGGCCGGCGCGGTCAAAAGCCAGGCCCGGCGCGAGCACGAGATCAATGGAGACGGGGGAAGCGGAGCGGCGATATTGAGGCGTCGGCTCCAAAATGCCCCGTCTCCCCGGCGTCAGATCTTGCGTCAGGGAAAAAATGCGGCAGGCGCGCATTTCATTCCCTGCCAGCCAGGGAATGAGAAGTTCGCGACCGGAGGCTAGAATAGCCTCTGCTAATTCACCCGTCTCGACTTCCGAACCGATGCTCATATATAAAAAAACAGTTTTGCAGCCGGCAAAAAATGAACTTCCCAGGACGCCCGCCGTTATCACACGGCTTTTTTCCGCCCGTTCCGCCGCCGGCCACTTGTTTCTTCGTTCAGACATCAATTTTCTTAAAGCTGTTTTAGACAATAATCTCCTCATTTCCTTCAGATAACGCCTTACTTTTTTGGCTCACCCGGTAATGTTTCACAACATTGTAATTTTTAATTGCGTCTTTACGGAATTACTTTTAACCCTTATTGGCAAAATCACGCTGACGACTTTTCTCCCAATGATACCACAGGATGAATCCCCTGTACCAATGCCCATTATCCACATTATCCACAAAAACATGTTGATAAGTCATCTGTAAAGTCCATTTACATTTTTCCACTTTCTTTGTAAAAATCCTGTAACGAAAGTCCGGGAATCGCGTTCAAGCGCCAATCGGCGAATGAAGCCGCTAAATAGCGCTGATGGCCGCACATGGCGACCATAGCGCCGTTATCCGTGCAATAAAGCGGGCGCGGACAGACAAAATCCGCCCCCAGGGCCGCCGTTTCCGCCCGCAGCCGGTGACGCAGGGCCTGATTGGCGGCCACGCCGCCGCCCAGGGCTAAAGTCCGCGCCCCGGTCGTCTCCAGGGCGGCAACGGTTTTTTGCGCCAAAATATCCACCACCGCCTGCTGAAAAGAAGCGGCCACGTCGGCCGTTCGCAGTGTTTCTCCTTTCAGGCGCGCCCGGTTCAGCACATTGAGTACGGCGGACTTCAGACCGCTGAAACTGAAATCCCAACTGCCCGGTTCCAGGCTGGCGCGGGGAAAAGCGAAAGCCGCCGGATCTCCCACTTTGGCCGCCTGCTCCAACAGCGGTCCGCCCGGATAGCCCAGGCCGAGCGCTCTGGCCACTTTGTCAAAAGCCTCCCCCGCCGCGTCGTCCCGCGTGCGGCCCAGCACCCGGTAGCGCAGATGACCGGGCATCAGGACGAGATGAGTATGGCCGCCGGAAACAAGCAGCGCCAGCAGCGGAAATTCCAGATCCGGCTGTTCCAGGAAATTGGCGTACAGATGCGCTTCCAGATGGTTGACAGCGATAAGCGGTTTGCCGGCGGCAAAAGCCATCGCTTTCGCCCCGGACACCCCAACCAGCAGCGAGCCAACCAGACCGGGGCCGTAAGTCACGGCCAGAGCGCTCAAATCAGCGAAGCCGGCGCCGGCCTCCGCCAGCGCCGTTTGCACTGTCGGGCCTAAACGCAGGCAATGCTCACGGGACGCTATTTCCGGCACTACGCCGCCGAAAACGGCGTGAGTCTCCGTTTGTGAGGAAATAACCTGACTTAAAAGGCGCCGGCCGTTAAGGAGAACCGCCGCCGCCGTTTCATCACAACTGGTTTCAATCCCCAAAATCAGAATATCATCCGCCACGCCGCGTTTTCCTTTCCGGGGCGGTTAATTCCGCCCACATAATAATAGCGTCTTCCCGATTGTCGTCATAATAGCGCGGTCTTACCCCTTCCGCCACAAATCCCAATTTTTGGTATAAGGCGCGCGCCGCCAGGTTGGAAGGGCGTACTTCCAAAGTCATTTTCTTGACGCCGGCGCGGATCAGTTCCGTGATCGCGGAGCGGAGCAAGAATTCCCCCAGACCCCGCCGGCGGTAATCATCCCGGACGACGATATTCGTCACATGCGCCTCGTCAAAGATCAGCCACACCCCGACATAGCCGCTCACTTGCCCATCCACTTCCAGGCAAAAATAACGGGCCAGTTTGTTCTGCGTAATTTCCGTCCGCAGCGAGTCTGCCGACCAGGGCCGGGCGAAGGTCGCCGTTTCCAGCGCCGCCACCGCCGGAACATCCCGTTCTTCGAGCGGGCGTACCCGGACGCCGTTCACGTCCGCCCCGTCGCGGCCGCGCGGCGGCGAACCTCGGCCTCCGGCAGCCTGATATAATATGGCTCGATCCGCCACCAGGCGGCCGCGCCGCCGGAATCTTCCGGCCGCGGCCCGGACGCCGCGCTCTCCCAAACCAGAGCGGCTTCCCGCGCCGCGTAATCCCCCCGCGCTATGCCGGCCGCGCCCGGCAGCGTTAACACGGTTACGCCAGCCAGTTCCGGCCCGGCCGCCAATTCCCGTTCGGCCCGCTCCGCTCCCTCGCCGGCCAGTAGCACCGGGCCCGGCCGGGCCGCGAGCCGGGCGGCCAAATCCCCCACCGCCACCGCCTGCGGCGCTTCCAGCGTTTCGCGCCGCCAAGCCGCCGCCCCGCCGCCGCCCGTCTCCAGCCAGCGGTATCTGGCCGTATACCATTCGTTTTTGCGCGCATCCAGCACGACCACAATGTCGCCTGGACGGCCCCAGCCCGCCCAGGAAATAATATCCAGCGAACAAAGACCCAAGGCCGGGATACCCAAAACCTGCGCCATTCCCTGCGCCGTGGCGATTCCAATGCGAATGCCCGTGAAAGAACCCGGCCCGCGGGCGGCGGCAATCAGATC
>JAIRRL010000146.1 GCA_031255985.1 Gracilibacteraceae bacterium | reverse complement strand
CGTTCGGGACGGTCTTCTGGCGCTGATGAAGGAGGCGTCCTTTGACGCCGTGCTGGATACGAATCTCAAGGGCGCCTGGAATATGACAAAATACTGCGCGCCGGGTTTTATCAAACGGCGGAGCGGACGGATCATCAATATTACATCTGTGGCCGGCCTGCACGGCAACGCCGGGCAGACGAATTACTCGGCGGCCAAGGCCGGACTGATCGGGCTGACCAAATCGACAGCCAAGGAACTGGCGCGGCGGGGCGTCACCTGCAACGCTGTCGCCCCCGGCCTGATTGAGACGGACATGACGGCCGCGCTGCCGGGAAAAGACAAGATACTTGATTTTATCCCCCTGGCGCGCTTTGGTCAGCCGGAGGACGTAGCGGCGGTCGTCGCTTTCCTGGCCGGACCGGGCGCTGATTATATCACGGGCGAGGTCATCCGCGTAGACGGCGGCCTTGCCATGTAAGGAGCTGACTTATGAGAAGAATTGTTATTACCGGCATCGGCGCCGTCACCCCGATCGGCAACAGCGCCGCCGCCTTTTGGGAAGCCCTGACCGCGGGGCGCAACGGCATCGGGCGGATTACCCATTTTGAGCTGCCGCCGGATTATAAAGCTACTTTGGCGGCGGAACTCAAGGGTTTTGACCCGCTCAACTATATGGACGCCAAATCGGCCCGCCGCAGCGATCCCTTTACCCATTACGCGGTGGCCGCCGCCGAGGAGGCGATGCGGGACAGCGATCTGGTCGGGCATGTTGACCCGGAGAGATTCGCGATTTACACAGGTTCAGGCATCGGCGGCCTGAAAACCATCACCGGCGAATGTGAAAAATATTATTATAAAGGCGCCCGCCGCGTATCGCCTCTTTTTATCCCGATGCTGATCCCGAATATGGCGGCCGGAATCCTCGCGATTCAGTATCAGGCGCTGGGTTCCTGCCTGACGAACGTCACGGCCTGCGCCACCAGTTCCCATACGTTGGGCGAAGCTTACCGCGCCATCAAGCACGGTTACGCCGACGCGGTGCTGGCGGGCGGTTCCGAGGCGACGATAGAGCCGGTGGGCGTGACCGGATTTCTCAATATGACAGCTCTCACCACCAGCGCCGATCCCGAAGCGGCGTCGCTGCCTTTTGACAAGCGGCGGGCCGGGTTTGTCATGGGCGAGGGGGCCGGGATGGTCGTCCTGGAAGAATATGAACGCGCCAAAGCGCGCGGGGCGAAAATTTACGCGGAGCTGGCCGGGTACGGCACCACTTGCGACGCCTATCATATCACCGCCCCGAATCCGGACGGCAACGGCCCGGCCAGGGCGATCAAGGCGGCTTTGGCCGAGACGGGCCAGGGCGAGGAAGCAAGGTTGTATATCAACGCGCACGGCACGGGGACGCCTATCAACGATAAAACGGAGACTTTGGCCATTAAGCAGGCTTTGGGCGAGGAACGGGCGCGGCGGACGCCTATCAGCTCCAGCAAATCCATGATCGGACATATGCTGGGCGCCGCCGGGGCGGTGGAGGCTATCGCCGCCGTTTTTGCCCTGCGCGAGGGACTTCTGCCCCCCACCATCGGCTTGCGCGAGCCTGACCCGGAATGTGATCTGGACTGCATTCCTTGGACGGCGCGGCGGCAGGAAATCGATATGGCCCTGTCCGTCTCTCTCGGTTTTGGCGGCCACAATGTCTGTCTGGCTTTTACGAAAGTTGATGAACATTGAATAATTATAAAATGAATAAAGAGGAATTGATGGGCATCCTGCCGCATCGCGACGCCATGATGCTGATCGACGAGGCGGAAGTCCGGAACGGCGTGGCCCACGGTTTATGCCATATTCGCGGCGACGAATGGTTTTTGCGCGGCCATTTTCCGGCTTATCCCGTAGTGCCCGGCGTGATCTTGTGCGAAATGCTGGCGCAGACAACGGGAGTGCTGGCCGCCGACCCGGCAATCATCGCCCGTTTCGCTCCGAAAGAAACCAGTCTGGATCGGCTGGCCGCCGAACAATTGCGGAATATGGCCATGCCCGACATACAAGATGTGTCAATTATTCCATTATTTACCGGATTAGAGAAAGTGCGTTTCCGCCATCGCGTGATCCCCGGCGACACCTTGCGGATCGAGAGTCTCATCACCAAGGCCAAAAGCCCGTTTTTCTTCGCCTCCGGCAAAGGCTGGGTCGGAGAAACACTGTGCGTCACCGCCGAGTTTTCTTTTGCCCTGATAAAGCAGTAATCTCACAAAAGCTTTTCCAAATCAAATGGGCGGCCGCCGCGCCAATGAATTCACCGTTGGTCATCACCGCAAAGAGATAATCAGAGGCATGGTAAGCAGCATGGGCAATATCAATAAATTCGACGGCATCGCCGCCCAATACGACACGCCTGAGCGCGCGGCGGTTGCGTCCGTCATCGCTGGCAGAATTCGCGCCTGCGTCGGCGCGGCCCCGGACAAGACGGCGATCGACTACGGATGCGGCACAGGGCTGGTCGGGCTGCAGTTGCTCGACATCTTCAAATCAATCCTGTTCGTGGACGCCTCGGAGAATATGCTCGCGGCGGTCGCGGGGAAAAACGCCTCCGCCCGGACGCTCCGCGCCGACATCATGGCGGGCGCGCGGTTGCCGGCCGCCGACTATATCCTGCTTGTTCAGACATTGCTGCACGAAAAAGACACGCGCGCATTGCTGGCGCGCCTGTGCGGCGCATTGAACGAGGGCGGGCGTCTGCTGCTCGTTGACTTCGATAAGAACCAGCGGGTATCCTCGCCTGACATCCACAACGGTTTTGACAGGCGCGAACTTGCTGGCATCCTGGAAAAGCTCGGCTGCCGCCTGAATAGCGCGGAGACATTCTATCACGGGGAGAATTTGCTCATGGGGCGGGATGCATCGTTATTTTTGATGGATGCGGAAAAACTGCCGCCCCAAGACCCGTTCCGCCAAGATTGACCGCGTCATGTGAAATCCGGCAACATACCGGGTTTCACATGACGCCGGAGCAAGTCCGCAAAGGAGATGAGAAAATGATTGGCGCAATAATCGGGGATATCCGCAACGCCGTTTCGATCGGCGGCGACAGCGACACTCTTGCCGCCATTACGGGCGGCATAGCGGGCGCCTATTACGGAGTACCGGCCGCGATACGGAAGCAGGCGCTAAAATTCCTTGACGAGCGTCTGCGGAAAATATTGACCGGCTTCGAGAGCGCTTACTCGCCCGCATTGAATAAGGAGAAAAAATCTATCTACACCTAAATTAAAAATGCGCTTGACGGGCTTTTCCGGTTCTGTTAAAATTATACCTGTTCAGTCGGCGGCGCCGGCGGTGTGGCAGTATGGTAGTATGTGATTCCGGTTCAGGTTTAATGCTTTAACGGTGGAATGGAAGGATGGCAGAATATGGTTTTGTGTGCGCTTTTTTGCGTTCAGTTATTCAGACAGAGGCGCCGGCTGATTGCCGCCGGGGCGGGGGGTCTGATTTTTTATTGCCGCTCTGAAAATTGCAAGCCAGGCGCGTATGATCAATATTCAT
>JAIRRL010000034.1 GCA_031255985.1 Gracilibacteraceae bacterium | reverse complement strand
CTTTTGGCTTTTTCCACCGTATCTAAATACTTTAAAACCTTTTCCTTGATCACCGGGTTTGCCGGGCCTTTGTCCATCGTTTTCACTCTCCTGACTGTTTAATACTCGAGTCGTCTACCCGTAGAGGACGCCGTCTTCGGCGTCCCGGTTCCCGATTAATACTTGAACGCGGCGGTGGTTCTGTAGGTCTCGCGGGAGAAAATATAATCATCGATGAGCTTGTCCGAAAAAGGAATATCGGTGAGCGTGAAAAACCGCTCCCAGCCGATGCGCTCAATCCATTCGCCGACGCGCTCGCCTTTGCGGGCGTGCCGCACCCAGGTCTCCACGATATGGCGGACGGCGGCCGTAGTCTCCGGCCAGCGCGGCGGATTATTCGGCAAAAACGGAATCACCATGCGGGAAAAACTGGGGGCGCTGCGGGCGTTGGAAACCTTGCCCCCCACCAGAATCGCGATTCCGTCGTTATCGGCGTCCATGATTTCCATCCCCGGCGACATGGTGTAACAATTGCCGCAATACATACAGCGGGAGTCGTGCAGCGTGACGCTCTTGTTTTTCGGATCCGGACGGATGGCCGCCGTCGGGCAGCAGGCCACCAAACTGGGGATCTCCGTCCCCTTGCGGATGATGTCGTGATTGATCCGCGGCACGGTGCGATGCACGCCCAGAATCGCGACGTCGCTGCAATGGACGGCGCCGCACATATTCAGACAACAGGCCATGGCCACCGTCAGTTTGTTCGGCAGATCGTCCCTGGTAAAATATTCAAACAAATCGTCCATGACCGCCTTGACGATGCCGGAAGCGTCCGTGGCCGGCGTGTGACAGTGAATCCAGCCCTGGGTATGCACGACATTGCTCATCGCCTTGCCGGTGCCGCCCACCGGCAGCCCTTTGGCCTTACAAGCCTCGATCAGAGGATCGACCTGGGTCTGATCCGGGGTGAGAAACTCAATATTGTTCCGGCTCGTAAACCGGAGATGCCCGGCGCAATACCTGTCGGCCAGTTCGCAAACGTCGCGGATGAAATCCACGCTGACCAGGCGGGGGGAACCGACGCGGATGCTGTAAAGCTCGCCCGTCTCGCCCACATGTTTCAGTACGCCCGGCCTGACGTGTTCATGATATTTCCATTTGCCATAATTCTCTTTTATGATCGGGGGCAGAAACTGCCTGTAATCCGGAGGCCCCTTGTCAGTTTTTGCCATTTTATTTCACTCCTGCTTTCAAATGTCGCGCCCGCTTTCGCTTGGGGACGCCGTTTCCTGATCGTGGCGCGTGATCTCGTCTTCCTGCCAGAACACATACGGATTGGCCCGCGGCCGGAAAACCATCTGGGGAACCGGGGGCAGATCGACCGCCCGCAAGAATTCGCCCATCCCGACCCGGTAAATCAGCTCGCCGATTCTTTCCCTGGTCTTGCCGTTTTCATCCCACCAATCCCAAATCCGGCTGAGCAGATCCTTGAACTCCGTATAAGGTGATTCCATCTTCATAAAAGGCACGACCACCCAGGAGAGAAAGGCTGATTTGACGATCGTCGATTTGGCGCCGATCAGAAGGGTCGCTCCTTTTTCCTTGCCCTGCTTGACCGCTTTGGTCATGACATTGACGCAGTGCATACAGCGGGAACAGTCTTCGCCGTCCACTTTCAGCTCGCAGGTTTTGGGGTTGAAATGGAGCGCCCTGGTGGGACATTTGTCGCAGACGAGGGCCTGGATGTCCATGCCGCCGGCCGCGTAGGCTTTCACTGCCTCCTGGTCGATCGTGATGCAGTCCCGCCAGGTGCCGATCACCGAGAGGTCGGCGCGGGCGATGGAAGCCACGCAATCGTTGGCGCAGCCGGACATTTTGATTTTGAATTTATAGGGCCACATCGGGCGGTGCAGTTCGTCCTGATACTCGTTGGTCAGGTCAAAACACATGTCCAGCGTGTCGTAACAGGCGTATTCGCAACGGCCCGGCCCCACGCAGCAGCTGGGCGAGCGGAGGTCAGAGCCGGAACCGCCCAGGTCAAAGCCGGCTTCGATGAATTCGTCGAATGTCGGCTGCAGTTCGCCGGTCGTGGTTCCCAGCAGGATAATGTCGCCGGTGGAACCGTGAAAATTAGTCAGGCCGCTGCCGTGTTTTTCCCAGATATCGCAGATTTTGCGCAGGGCGTCCGTTGTGTAAAACCAACCGCTGGGCTGATTGAGCCGCATAGTGTGAAATTCACGCAGATGGGGAAATTCCTCCGGCATGTCGGTATAACGGCCGATGACGCCGCCGCCGTAACCTTTGACCCCGACGATGCCGCCGTGTTTCCAATGCCCGACCTTGTCCTCATAGGATTTTTCCAGTAAACCGAGTAAGTCGCCGGCAGACTCGCTCTTAACCGCCGCCCGCCTGATTTCTGTGACAAAACTGGGCCACGGGCCGCGCTCCAATTCGTCAAGCTGGGGAGTTTTTCTTTCTTCCTCCATAAAACAGCCTCCTGATTCTACATTTCTGTTATCGTGATCGCCTCGCTTGGACATACCGCCACGCAGGCCTCGCATCCCATACATTCCGTTTCGTCGCCCGATACATAAGTGACGCCTTTGTCGCTGTCAAAACTCAGAATACGGGCCGGACAACCGTCGGCGCACGAGTCACAGCCGGAGCATAGAGCCTCATCAATCGACACAATATACAATACTGCCACACCTCCTTTGCCAACACCCTGCCGCTTCATTAAAACATTATTCAGGCGGACTGTAAAATCGTAATAATTTATAGCGCTATCAGAACTGACTATAATGTGTGAGTTGTCTGAAACACCGCGCCGCGACGGTCTGTTTGCCCCAAGCGGAAAAAATCCCGCCGGGAATTTTAGGATGTGTCCCGCGCGTTTTTCCTAATATGTGCTATACTATGAAGGAAGGGGGACGCCCACAATCTAGAATTCAAGCGGGTGATAGAATGAACGGATACGAAAAGCGAACCGACGTGAAAAAGAAAGCGATTTTGGCCGCCGCCCGTGAATTGTTCGCCGCGCGCGGTTTGCGGGACGTTCACGTCAATGAAATCGCAAAGCTGGCAAATGTCTCGCAGGTGTCCATCTACAATTATTTTGGCGACAAGAATTCGCTGGCCAGAGAAGCCCTGGCCGCCTCTGT
>JAIRRL010000160.1 GCA_031255985.1 Gracilibacteraceae bacterium | reverse complement strand
TCCCCCATGAGCGGGCGCTTGCCCCGGTCGCGGCCGCCGCCGCAGCCAAAAACCACGAGCAGCCGGCCGCCGGTGATCTCCCGCGCCGTCGCCAGCACATTGACCAAACCGTCCGGCGTATGAGCGTAATCGACGACGACGCGGAAATCCTGCCCGGCCCGGATGAACTCGAACCGGCCCGGCGTCCCCGCCGCCGTCGCCAGGGCCGCCGTCGCCGCCTCAGCCCCGCAGCCGCTTTCCACCCCCCAGACCCAGGCGGCCAAAGCGTTATAGACGCTGAAGCGGCCGGGCACGGGATGGAAAATCTCCGTCTCAGCCGCCGCCGCTCTTTCTCCCCCCCGGACGGTAAAATACACGCCCTCCGCCGTTTGCCGCATATCAACCGCCCGGTAATCGGCGGCCGGGTTTTCCAGACCGTAAGTCACCCGGCGGCAGGGGGCCAGCGCCGCGAGCCGGCCCCCCGCCTCGCTGTCCGCGTTAAGGAGCGCGAAACCGGCCGTCGCCGTCAGGGCAGTGAATAATTTGGCTTTCGCCGCCAGATACGCTTCCATCGTACCGTGATAATCGAGATGATCCTGGGTCAGGTTCGTAAAAACAGCGGCCGCGAAAACGCAGCCGTTGAGCCGCCCTAAATCCAGCGCCTGCGACGACGCTTCCATCACGACTTCCCGGACGCCGCCCGCCGCCATTTGCGCCAGCAGCCCCTGCAAATCAACCGCTTCCGGCGTCGTGAGCGCGGTGGGTACGGAGCCGCCGCCGAAACGCGCCCCCAAAGTCCCGATCAGGCCGGCCGGCCGGCCGGCGGCCTGGGCGACGCTCTCCATCAGGCAGGTCGCCGTCGTTTTGCCGTTGGTGCCGGTCACACCGCTGAGACGCATTTTCCGGCCAGGATGACCGAAAAAAGCCGCCGCCGCGAAACCGGCCGCCTGGCGCGCGTCGGGCGCTATGAGCTGCGGAACCGGCAAGGGCAGGGGGCGGGAGGTCAGGAGCGCCGCCGCCCCTTTGGCCAGAGCCGCCGCCGCGAAATCATGCCCGTCAACCTGGAAGCCGGGCACGCAAATAAAAAGGTCGCCCGCCTCTACCAGGCGGGAATCGGCCTTCAGCCCCGTGACCCGGGCTTCGCCCCTCAGCTCCGCGCCGGGAACTTCCGCCGCCAGTTCCGTCAGGCTTTTCCCTTCACCCGCGCGCATAAGCGAAAAATCCGGCAAAGGCCCTGATTATCCCCCGGAAAGGCCCGTCGCTATTGACCGCCGCCGTCTCTACCTCTACCCCCGCTTCGGCCGCCGCGTCCTCTCCCGCCGCCGCCGGCGCAAAACCCGCGGCGCTTTCGCCTGCGGCTTCGGGGGTGTGAATCAGGTCGCTGGGAATATACATTTTGTTGACCGGCCGCACCATGCCGAGCGCCAGCGCCGCCTGCTCAATCCGTTCCACCGAACTGAGCTTGTCGATTTCGATCTGGAGCAGGGCGTTCGCCTCGCTGAGTTTATCCACCTCCAGCTTCATCGCGTCGCTTTTGTTTTCGATGAAAACGGTATTGACCGAAACGATGGCGATGGCAAAAATAAGCGTCGCAAACACCAGGACGCCCGTAATCAGCGCCGCCGGCGGTCGGGTCGCCGCCCGGCGCCGCAGGCGTTTTCCGGCGGCAGTAGGGCGGGCGCTTAACTTCCTGCCGTCCGCCTGACCGTTTTCAGCGGTATAAGCGCTCTCCGCCGGATAATCGTAGGCGGTCTCCGCCTGATAGCCGTAGGCGCTCTCCGGCAAACTCGCGTTATTGCGCGCGACGCTCATTCTCATCCCCCCTGTTTCCCGGCCGCTTTGACCGCGCTCCTTAGTTTTGCCCCGCGGGCGCGCGGGTTGGCCGCTATTTCCTCGGCGCTGGGCCGCGCCGCTTTTTTCTCGCTCTGAGCCAAAATCACCGCGCCGCAGGCGCAGACCGGCAATCCCGGCGGGCAGACGCAACGTCCCCGCCAGACGGCGAACCGCTGCTTGACTATCCTGTCTTCCAAAGAGTGAAAGGTGACGACCGCCAGACGCCCTCCCGGCGCCAGCAGGCGGAGCGACTGGTCTAAGGCGGCGGCCAGAGCGGCCAGTTCGTCGTTGACCGCTATGCGCAAAGCCTGAAAAGCGCGTTTGGCCGGGTGCGGGCCCGTTCGGCGGGCGGCGGCCGGAATGGCCTCCTTGATCAGTTCCGCCAGACGGCCGGTCGTTAAAATCGGAGCGGCGATCCGCGCCCTGACTATGTGGGCGGCGATCCGCCCGGCCCATTTTTCCTCGCCGTAACACCTGACGATTTCGCTGATTTTTTCCTGCGGCCACTCGTTGACGATGGCGCGGGCGGTGAGGGCCTGAGCGCGATCCATCCGCATGTCCAGCGGCCCGTCCTGCCGGTAGCTGAATCCGCGCTCCCCGTCGTCGAGCTGAGGGGAGGAAACGCCGATGTCCAGCATGATTCCCGCGACCGTCCCCGCTTTTGTCCCCGCCGCCGCGAGGACAGTTTCCATATTGGAAAAATTTCCCTTCAAAACAGTTACCCGCCGGTCGGCGGCAAATCTGGCCCGGCAATGAGCGACAGCGGTCTCATCTCTGTCCAGCCCTATGATCCGGCCCGCCGGCGCGAGTTCCCGCAGGAGCAGCGCGCTGTAACCGCCGCCGCCGATGGTGGCGTCCACATAAAGGCCGTCCCGCCGGTTCAGAACGGCGCGCGTCGTCTCCGGGCCTAAAACGCTGACATGGGCGAAAGGAACCGCTGTTTCCCCCACGGCTCAGAGCCGGATTTCCAGATCGGAGGCCAAGGTGTCCAGCCAGGTCTCGGGCATTTCGCCCAGTTGGCGCAGGCTCTCGTTGTACAATTCCCAGGCGGTTTTGTCCCACAGTTCCACATGCGTCAAATTGCCGATCAGCGTCACGTCCTTTTGCAGACCGGCATAAGCGCGCAAATGCGGCGGCAAAGTCACCCGCCCCTGACCGTTGATCTCGCAGTCGGCCACGCTGGACGTCATCATGCGCACAAAAGCGCGTTCCTTGGGCTTGGTGGTGACCAAGGAACACAATTGGGACTCTATTTTCTCCCATTCGGCGCAAGGGTAGAGACATACGCAGTTATCAGCCCCCCGCGTCGCGTAAAACCGCGCGCCGAGCTTCTCGCGGTATTTCACCGGAATGATAACCCGCCCCTTATCGTCGATGGAATGAGAATATTCTCCCCTGAACATACACTTACCGCCATTTTGCGTCAAAAAAAGCCACTTTGCGCCACTTTTCTCCACTCACTTAGTTCGCGGCCCTTCATTTTATTCCTGCCGCGGCGGGAAAAAAGCAAAAATTTTTTTCCGAGAACTTTTGCGGCGTCTTCGCGGTCTAAATAGGCAGAACATAAAAATCATGTAAGAGAGGTGTTAATTATGAAAAAACGGATTTTTACGCTTATCCTGGGAGTAGCGCTCCTGCTGACCACCGCGTTTCCCGTCCCGGTTTCCGCCGCCTGGGTTGAACTGTGGCATGCCGGGTATATTTATTACGATGGAAGCATCTGGGCTGATGGGTCAGTACCAATACAGGGTGAAGTCATATCGGTTGGGGAAGACCAAAATATTCTCTATTATGAGGATACTAAAGGCTTCCTGAATAATCCTTCCCCGGCTACTGCGAGTCTCCTTGTGGATCGCGAGGGAAATCCTCTGGAAAATTATAGGGCCGTACCGGAATATCCTGATTTTGATCTTTT